>JBJOKP010000022.1:0-11878 GCA_046046045.1 Pseudomonadota bacterium
CCCTGCCTCGCCCTGGCCGCCTGCCGTCATGGCCGCGATGGCGGCGCGGATGGCGGCGGCCGCTGCCTGGCCGGCGGCGCGGCTGACCTGGCCGAGCGGGCGCTCGTGCAGGGGCGGCTGACCGTCGGCATCCGGCCGCAGATGTCCGGGCAATACGACGCCGGCCGCGCGGGCCAGGTCGGCCGGGGCGATCACCGTGAGCGCGCCGGGCGGGCGCCGCACCCAGGCGGCCGGATCGGCCAGCCTGACGATGGGCCGGTCCGGCACGTCGGCGCGGGCGCGCAGGCCCTGCGCGGCACGCAACAGGCACAGGGCGTCGCCCACCACCAGGGCGTCATCCAGTTCACCGGCGGCATGGGCCTTCACGACGATCTCCGGCCCGATGCCGGCGACATCCCCCAGCGTGAGCAGCAGGGGACGATCCGTCGGCCTGGCGGCGGTCATCGATTCAGGGGAAGTCGACGGGGACATGGGCAGGGTGGACAGGCTCATGGCCGGGATTGTCCGGCGGTGCGCCGCAGGCCTGGGCGCACCGGCCTCAACCTGGCCCGCCATACCCCGGGCGCTACACTGACCGGATGATGGAGTGGCTCGATGAAATCCGCTGGACCGAGGATGGTCTGGTGCCCGTGATCGCGCAGGAAACCGGCAGCGGCGACGTGCTGATGTTTGCCTGGATGAACCGCGAGGCCTTGCAGCGCACGGCCGAACTGGGCGAGGCGGTGTACTGGAGCCGCTCGCGCAATCGCCTGTGGCACAAGGGCGAGGAGTCCGGCCATGTGCAGCAGGTGCTGGCCATGCGCCTGGACTGCGACGCCGACGTGCTGCTGCTGGAAGTGCGCCAGCTTGGCCACGAGCCCGGCATCGCCTGCCACACCGGCCGCCACAGCTGCTTCTATCGCCGCCTGGACGGTGATGCCGGCGGCACCCGCCAGTGGCAGACCACCGCCCCGGTGCTGAAGGATCCGGCCACCATGTACGGCGGCAAATCCGCCTGAATGCACACCGCATGAGCTCCCCTGCCCTGCCCGCCTTTCCGCCCGACCTGCTGGCCCGCCTGGCCGACGTGGTCGAGCAGCGCCGCACCGCCGATCCGGCCCAGAGCTATGTCGCCCGCCTTTTCCACAAGGGCACCGACACCATCCTAAAGAAGGTGGGCGAGGAAGCCACCGAGGTGGTGCTGGCCGGCAAGGACGGCGATCCGCAGAAGATCATCTACGAGGTGGCCGACCTGTGGTTCCACAGCCTGGTCGCCCTGGCCCGCTTCGACCTGCGGCCCGAACAGGTGCTGGCCGAACTGGCGCGCCGGGAAGGCCTCTCCGGCCTGGCCGAGTTCGCCGCCCGGGGCGAGGCCCCGCTGCCGCCCGCAGGCTCCTGAGGCCCCTTCCAACGGTTTCCTCCCTGACCCCAGACACCATGTCCACCGACCCCAACTGCATCTTCTGCAAGATTGCCGCCGGCCAGATTCCCTCCAAGAAGGTCTACGAGGACGAGGAGCTGATCGCCTTTCACGATATCCGCCCGGCTGCGCCGGTGCACCTGCTGGTGATCCCCAAGATCCACCTGGCCGGTCTGGACCAGGCCGGCCCCGAACATGCCGGCTTGCTGGGCCGCATGCTGGCCCTGGCGCCTCGCCTGGCGCAGGAGCATGGCGCCACCAATGGCTTTCGCACCGTGATCAACACGGGGCCGGACGGCGGGCAGGAGGTCTACCACCTGCACATGCACATCATGGGCGGCCCGCGACCCTGGAAGCAGGGCTGAGCCCGGCTCAACCGGCCGACCCCGGATCTAGAAGCCTTGCCAGCCGAGCCGGTCGACCCCTCGCCTAGAATTTCAAACATCCTGCAATGGTCAGCCTCATGGTCTGACCGGCGCATCCACATGCCGGAGTGCCACCATGGGCTTGTCCACTACCCACCTGATCATCTTTCTCGTCATCATCGTGCTGATCTTCGGCACCAAGAAGCTCAAGAACATCGGCTCCGACCTGGGCGGCGCGGTCAAGGGCTTCAAGGACGGCATGAAGGACGGCACCGACAAGGACGCCAAGCCGGCCGAGACCCCGGCTCCCACCAGTGCCCAAGTCAGCCATGAGCAGCGCAGCGCCCACGCCGACGCGGTGGACGTGACGGCCAAGCCCAAGAGCTGAGCGACCCGCCGCCTGACGCGATGCTGGACATCGGTTTTTCCAAGCTGCTCATCGTGGGCGGCATCGCGCTGGTGGTCATCGGGCCCGAACGCCTGCCCCGCCTGGCGCGCATGGCCGGCACCATGCTGGGCCGCGCACAACGTTATGTGGCCGACGTCAAGGCCGAGGTGAACCGCTCGATCGAGGTCGAGGAGATGCAGCGCATGAAGCGCGAGTTCGAGACCAGCGCCCGCGATCTCGACAACAGCATCCAGCGCGAGATCAACGCCGCCACCACCGACATCGACCGCGGGCTGGCCGGTGATGGCGTGACGAGCGAACCCAGCCAGCCGGTGGCCGCCTCCCTCGATGCCTGGGAGGGTTCGAGCTGGACACCGGCCCCCGAACCGCCGCCCGGCTATGTGCGGCCGGACAAGCACTGGCGCGTCAAGCGCGGCGCCCTGCCCCGCTGGTACCGCCAGCGCGCCCAGGTGAAGAGCCATGTGCAGTCGGGGGCCGCCCGGGTGGCGCGTTTCCGTCCCCGCCCCGGCGGCAGCGCCGGGCGCTGAGCCCGGACAGTCCCTGACCTCGATCCACCTCCAGATCCCGACCCCGGGCGCCCCGAGGCGCCCGCCCCCGAACGTGGCGCCCATGCGCCGGACCACCGCGTGAGCCCCAACCAATCCCAGGACGAACTGAGCGGCACCGAGCAGCCCTTCGTCAGCCACCTCATCGAGTTGCGCGACCGGCTGCTTTTGGCTGTGTACGGCGTGGGCGCCATCTTCGCCCTGCTCTGCCTCTACCCGGGCCCCTCGCGTCTCTACGACCTGCTGGCCCATCCCCTGGTGGCCAGCCTGCCCCAGGGCAGCAAGATGATTGCGGTGGGCGTCGTCTCGCCCTTCCTCATCCCCATCAAGGTGACAGCCCTGGCCGCCTTTGGCGCCGCCCTGCCCTGGGTGCTCTACCAGGTCTGGGCCTTTGTGGCGCCCGGCCTCTACAAGCACGAGAAGCGCCTGGTCCTGCCCCTGGTGGTGACCAGCACCCTGCTGTTCTACACCGGGGTGGCCTTCTGCTACTTCTTCGTCTTCGGCCAGGCCTTTCCGGCCATCCAGTCCATGGCGCCCACTTCGGTGGCGGTGAGCCCGGACATCGAGGCCTACCTCGACTTCGTCATCACCATGTTCCTGGCCTTCGGCGTGGCCTTCGAGGTGCCGGTGGCCGTGGTCATCCTGGCCCGCCTGGGCCTGGTCACCATCGAGCAGCTGCGCAGCTTCCGGCGCTATTTCTGGGTCGCCGCCGCCGCCGTGGCCGGCCTGGTGACGCCGCCGGATGCTGTCTCCATGGTCGCCCTTCTGGTGCCCATGGGCCTGCTGTATGAAGTAGGCATCGTTGCCGCCCAGTTCTTCATCCGCTACAGCGCCAAGCCCAAGGAAGAAGAGGCCTGAGGCGACCAGTCCGCGGCCTGTGGGTGCCTGCTTGGCCGTGACCGACGTCTTCAGGCAAGGTCGGCGCTAGTTCAGCGCCGCGTGACCGGCCGGCATCACTGCGCGGGCCTGGCCTTGGGGCGCTGGGCCACCTTCACGTCCAGCGCCAGCTTGCGGTCGGCCCGCTGCAGGGCGATCTTCACCTTGGATTGCGGCGCCAGCGCCGCCACGGCGTTGAGCAACTGGGCGGTGTTGCCCACCGCCCGGTCGCCCACCTGCAGCACCACGTCGCCGGGCTGGATGCCGGCGGCATGGGCCGGGCCATCTTCCAGCACGCCGGTGATGAGCACGCCGTGGTCCACGCCCAGCTTGAGCGATTCGGCCAGCTCGGCCGTCACGTCGCTGGGCTGCACGCCTATCCAGCCGCGCGTCACCACGCCGTTCTTCACCAGGCCGTCCAGCACCTGGCGGGCCGTGCTTACCGGGATGGCGAAGCCTATGCCCATGCTGCCGCCCGAGCGCGAATAGATGGCCGTGTTGATGCCCAGCAGCTGGCCCTGGGCATCGACCAGCGCACCGCCCGAGTTGCCCGGGTTGATGGCCGCATCGGTCTGGATGAAGTTCTCGAAGGTGTTGAGGCCCAGCCCCGTGCGCCCCATGGCGCTGACGATGCCAGAGGTCACCGTCTGCCCCACGTTGAAGGGGTTGCCAATGGCCAGCACCACATCGCCCACCTGCAGGGCCTCGGCGTCGCCGAAGACCACGGCCGGCAGCGGCCGGTCGCCGGGCAGCTTGTCGACCTTGATGACGGCCAGGTCGCTTTCCGGATCGGTGCCGACGATGCGGGCCTTGCTGCGCTGGCCATCGCCCAGGATCACCTCGATCAGGTCGGCACCTTCCACCACATGGTTGTTGGTGAGCAGGTAGCCGTCGGCCGAGACGATCACGCCCGAGCCCATGCCGCTGGAGGCTTCATCCCCGTCGCCGCCGCCGAAGAAGCGCTGGAAGAAGGGATCGCCCTTGTGCGGGTTGCGCTGGGCCGTCTTGCCGGCCAGCACGCTCACCACCGACGGGGCGGCACGCCGTGCAGCCACCGCATAGCTGGTGGCGCTGCCGGTCACGCCGCTGCCGGCACGCGCCGCGGCCACGCCCGAAATCACCGTGACCGGCGCGCGCGGCGCCAGCCATTCGGGCTTGAAGGTCTCCAGCACGAAGACCAGGGCCACGGCCACCGTGACCGCCTGCGAGAAAATGAGCCAGAACCTGCGCATCAGAAGAATGAGGAAACCGTCTGCCATGGCCACCCCCACACACCGCAATGAACTCGGCCGCTATCTGGCCGGCCTGCTGGAGGTGGACCGCTTCAACGATTATGGGCCGAACGGTCTGCAGGTCGAGGGACGCCCGGCGGTGGCTCATCTGGTGAGCGGGGTGACGGCCAGCCTGGCCCTGATCGAGGCGGCTGTCGAGCGCGGCGCCGACGCCATCCTGGTCCACCACGGCCTGTTCTGGCGCGGCCAGGACGGCCGCGTGACCGGCTGGATGAAGAAGCGCCTGGCCGCCCTGCTGCGCGCCGACATCAGCCTCTATGCCTACCACCTGCCGCTGGACGCCCATGCCGAGTTCGGCAACAACGCCCAGCTGGCCAGGCAGCTGGGCCTGCAGCCCGACGGCCGTTTCGGCGACAAGCAGCTGGGCTGGACCGGCTGCCTGGCCCAGCCCCAGACGCTGGAGGCCTTTGCCGCCGAGGCCGGCCGGCGCCTGGCCCGCCAGCCCGTGGTGGCCGCCGGCGACGGTCGCCCGGTGCAGCGCCTGGCCTGGTGCACCGGCGGTGCCCAGGGTTATTTCGAGGCCGCCATCGAGGCTGGCGTCGATGCCTACCTCACCGGCGAGATTTCCGAGCCCCAGGCCCATTACGCACGCGAGACCGGCGTGGCCTTCATCGCCCTGGGCCACCACGCCACCGAGCGTTATGGCGCGGCGGCCCTGGGCGCCCATCTGGCCGAGCACTTCGGCCTGCGCCACGAACACATCGACATCGACAACCCGGCCTGAGCCCGACAGCCGACCCATCTCGGCCGACGCCGCCGGCCGGACCCGGCGCCGGATCAGTTCAGCGCCGCGTCCAGCCGGGCGGCTTCGGTGCCGAAGGCGTAGCCGTCCATGGCCAGCATGCCGCCGTCCACGCTGGCGTGGATGCGCCGACCGCCCTGGCCTTCACCCCCCGCGGCGGCGGCGATGTAGATGGGCAGCCAGTGTTCGTCGGTCGGGTGATGGCGCACCGCCGAGGGTGCAGCCTGGCGGTAGTCGCGCAGGGCGGCCCAGTCGGCCGTGCGCACCCTTTCTTCCACCCAGGCCTGGAACTCGGCCACATCCGGCAGCACGGCCGCATCCGCCACCCGCGGCTCGCCGAAGTAGCGCCGCAGGTTGTGGGTGGTCGAGCCGCTGCCGATGATGAGCACGCCCTCGTCGGCCAGGGGCGCCAGGGCCTGGCCCACGGCCCATTGCTGGGCCGGCGTCCAGTTGGGCACCAGGGTCAGCGGCACGACGGGCAGGTGGGCATCCGGCCAGAGCCGGTACATCAGGGTCCAGATGCCGTGGTCTATGCCCACGTGTTCGGCCACCTGGGTGGCCACGCCGGCCGCGCTCAGGCGCCTGGCGACGTCGGCCGCCAGGGCCGGCATGCCCTCGGGCTCGTAGCGCAGCTTGTAGAGCGCTTCGGGGAAGCCGCCGAAGTCATAGACCGCCTCGTGGCGCTTGGCCGCGAGGGCGATGGGCTGGCGGGTAGCGCTGTGTGGCGAGACCACCAGCACCGCACGCGGCCGGCCGAACTCGGCCTCGATCACCGGACCGAGGCGGTCCAGGAATTGCGCCGCCGGGCTCTGCTCCAGCGCGATCATGGGCGAGCCGTGCGAGAGATAGAGGCTCGGGAAACGGTTCGCGTAACGGTTCGGGGTGGGTGCGGTGTCCATGGCAGGCATTGAAGCACGCAGGCCCCTGGGCGTCGTTCGCGGCGGCTGAACGCAGCATTCCGGCGCCAGGCGCCGTCCTACCGCTCAGCGTGATTCAGAGCGGCTCGGGCGCGATGGACTCGGCGTAGTCGTAGAGGGCCGAGAGCAGCTCGGCGGCGCGTTCGTCGGCATCGTCGGCGTGGGCTTCCTGCAGGGCATCGAGCTGCTCGAAAAAGGCCGCCAGCGGGGTGGCCCCACCCTCGCCCTCGTGCAGGCGGCGGGCACAGTGCTGCTGCCAGCGCTGGCGCTCGCCCTCGCCCAGCAGGGCCGGAAAGTTGCGGGCGCGGTAGCGGAACAGCAGCTCCTCCAGGCGCTCGTCGTCGAAGGCCGGCTGGCGCCCGCCCTGGCAGAGCCCGGCGAGTTGCTCGCCGCTCAGGCCGCGCAGGCGCTCCAGGCTGCGGCGGTCGTCCTGGCTCAGGAAGCCGCCGTAGAGATCCTCGTCCACGTCCACCGGTTCGACCGACTGCGGCCGGCTGTAGACATCGGGCCAGAGCCCGGCCAGGGTGGAGCCTATGCGCGCCGCCGTCTCGGCATGGCGCAGGCAGGTGGCCAGGTCCACGCCCCAGTGTTCGGCCCGCGCTGGGGTGAGGGTCTTGAGCGTGGAGATCACCACTGGCGAACGGTTGAGGTGGATGGTCTTGAGCGGCAGCCGGGTCTGGCCCTCGGGCAGGTCAGCCTGGGCGACGAAGAGGCGGGCGCGGATGGCCGCGGCGTCCAGCTCGGCCAGCTCGGCCGGGTCGGCAGAAAGGTCCCAGACGATGAGCTCGTTCTTGTTGGTGGGATGGGGTGCCAGCGGCCAGACCACGGCCAGGCAGCCGCGTTCGCTGGCGTAGCGGCCGGAGATGTGCAGGAAGGGCCGGCCCACGCCGATCTCCTGGATCACCGTGTTCTTCTGCCGCAGGCGCAGGCAGAAGTCGAACAGGCGGGGCTGGGCGCTGCGGATGCGCCGGGCCAGGGCAATGGTGGCGCGCACGTCGGAGAGGGCGTCATGCGCGGCCTCGTGCACCAGGCCGTTGGCGCGGCTCAGGTCTTCCAGCTTGAAGGAGGGCTTGCCGTCAGGGTGATGCGGCCATTCGACGCCTTCGGGCCGCAGGGCCCAGGCGCAGCGCACCGTGTCCAGCAGGTCCCAGCGCGAGCAGCCGTTCTGCCATTCGCGTGCATAGGGATCGGCCAAGCTGCGCCAGAGCAGGTGGCGGGTGACCTCGTCGTCGAAGCGCAGGCTGTTGTAGCCCGTGCCTATGGTGCCGGGCCGACCCAGCTCGGCCTCGATGCGGCGGGCGAACTCGTGTTCGGCCACACCCTGCTCCAGGCAGGTCTGCGGCAGGATGCCGGTGAGCAGGCACGCCTCGGGGTCGGGCAGGAAGTCCGGCGCCGGCTGGCAGTAGAGCATCACCGGCGGGGCGATTTCCTCCAGCTCGGCATTGGTGCGCACGCCGGCGAACTGCGAGGGCCGGTCGCGCCGCGGCAGGCGGCCGAAGGTCTCGTAGTCATGCCAGAAGAAGCTGAGGTCGCCGGCGGTCGGGGCCGGCGCGGGGCTGCGCGGGGTGCTCATGCGCCGAACATACCCCATCCAGCAGCCGGGCCGGTCGGGCCCAGGGCGCGCCGGATCAGCCCGGCACCCGGCTGGTCAGCGCAGGTAGATGGCGCCGCTGCAGCTCAGCACGGTGACGGCGTAGGCATAGGTCAGCTGGGCGCCGGTCGAGGGATCGGCATGGCGATCCTCGCGGTTGAGGCCGCAGCTGAACTCCAGGTTGCGCATGGGCGTGTAGTTGAGGCCCAAGCCGGTGCTGACCGTGCGGTCGGACTGACGCGCCGCCGCGGCCTGGTTGCCCAGCACCACGCTGCCGTCCAGGGTGCGGCTGGTGACGCCCAGGTTGGCATAGGCCTTCCACGCCGCGGCGGCATCCCAGTCGAGGCGGGCATGGAGGCGGTTCTGCACCCGGGTGTCGGTGCTGGCGCCGGTGGTGACCAGGTTGTCGAAGCCGGCGGCCGCCACCGAGCCGTCCCGGGTCAGGCCCAGGTTGAACTTGAGCTGGCCGGTGGGCTTCCAGTCCCAGGCCACGCCGCCGGTCCAGCCGCGGTTGTCGGCCACGCCGGCCAGGCTGTGGCGCTCGACCGTGCGGCTGAGCCGGGTGTTCACGCTGCTCAGGCCGCTCAGTTCCATGGCGGCGGAGAGGTCCAGGTCATCCCGCTTGAGGCGGTCGGTGGCGTTGACATAACGCCCCTCGCCATGGCGCAGACCGGCGCGCAGTTGCAGGCCACTGGCCGGACGCAGGCGCAGGCCCAGATTGGCCGACCACTGGTTCAGGTCGCGCGTGCTCAGCGCCGTGGTGCTGTAACGGTCGCGGCTGAAGGACAGGCCGCCGTCGAAGCTGAGGTCGGTGACGATGCCCAGCTGGTTCTGGATGCCGCCGTAGGTGGACCGCAGCATGGTGCGGCTGTTGAGGTTCACGGCGTTGTCGGCCCGGTAGAGAGCCTGGCGGGCGCCCAGGGTCATCACGCCAGCCACACGCTCCAGGCTGGACCAGTCCAGCCGGCTGCCGAGTTCGTAGCTCTCGTTGTTGAGCTGCTTGGTGCGCGCATAGCGGTTGGCATCCAGCGACAGATTGCCCTGCAGGCGCTGCCGGCCGATGGTCTGGTCCAGCCCCAGGCGCAGGCCGGTGCCGCTGACCGTGTCGGACACCGTGTCGCTGCCCTTGGCCGCCCGGCCCACATTGCTGTCCCTGCTGAAGGACTGCACCACCCCGGCCTGCCAGGGCGACACCTGGGCGGCCACCGGCGCGGCCGCCGCCACCATCACCAGCCAGGCCGAGCCGCGCAACAGGGATGGGCGGTTCACGGCGCTGGTGCGGACGGTGCGGGCATGGGACATGGGCATGGTCAGGAAACTCCGTGGTGATCCCGGGGACTGTCCGCCCGGGTTGGCCGGCAACCGGCATGGCGTCACATTCTGCGTGGCGGATGGGCGGGCCGGCCCCCTTAGCCCAGGTGCAAATCCGGCGCCCTGCCTCAGCTTCGGGACGTATTGCACACCGCAGGCGGTCCGGCTGGCCCGGATTCAGGGGGTGGAATCCCGCACCTGCAGGACAGGTCAACCCGGGTTCAACCCACACAGGTGCGGTTCTTGCCGGTGCGCTTGGCCTCGTAGAGCGCCTCGTCGGCCCGTTGCAGGCAGGCCTCCAGGCTCTCGGCGCGCCGGTGCAGGGTCACGCCGGCGGAGAAGGTGACAAAGGTCTGGCGCCCCTCGTGCATGAAAAGTTCGGCCGAGAGCAGGCGCTGCAGGCGGGTGAGGACCTGCTGAGCCTCGACCAGGGCAGTGGCGGGCAGCAGCACGACAAACTCCTCGCCGCCGAAGCGCGCCAGGGTGTCGCTGGGCCGCAGCAGTTCACCCACGCGGCGGGAGAGGAACTTCAGCGCCTCGTCACCCGCGGCATGGCCCAGGCTGTCGTTGAGCTTCTTGAAGTTGTCGATGTCCAGCAGGGCCACGGCCAGACCGGTCAGCGAGGTGGCACCCTGGGCAGGCGCGACCCCGTCGGTCACGGCAACGTCGGCGGCGGCCCGCTCCATGGCCGCCAGTTCCCGCTCGAAATGCCGCAGCAGGCCGCGGCGGTTGGCCACCTGGGTGAGCGGGTCGGTCGAGACCTCGTCGGAGAGGCGGCGGATCTCCTCCTCCAGGGTGCGCACCCGCTCGGCCAGGGCGCCGGCGGTGCGGTGCTCCTCCTCCAGCCGGTGGGTGGTGGCGCTGACGAGCTGATGCACGGTCTGGGTCTCGTCCACCATCTCGCGCACCACGCCGGCCAGGCTCTCCAGCGTGCTGGCCTGGCCGATCACCTGGGCATAGCGACCCATGCTGTGGCTGAAGCGTCCGGTGTGGGCGCCGAGTTCGCCCAGTTCCTGCAGCATGCGACGGATCAGCTCGCGCAGGGCGTCGCGGGCCTGGGCCCGCTCGGCCTTGAGGGCCTTGTGGCGGATGCGGGTGCTGTGCAGCAGGCCGGCCACCGATCGCACGGCACGCACATCCGGCCGGAGGGTCGCGTCGGACGCAGGGGAAGGAGGCGACGCCGTGCCGGCATCCGCCCATGCAGCGGCGACGGCGGCAGGATCTGCCGCGCCGGCCACGTCCTGCCAGAGGCTGCTGCCGCGCAGGGTGTGGCGCATCACGGCCACCTGGCCCTGCACCCAGCTGTCGTCCTCGGCGAATTCGCCCAGGCTGTCGGTCAGCTCATCGGCCAGACGGCAGAGCTGGTCGACGAAGTGGTGGCGGTGGGCCAGCACGCGGTTGAGTTCCTGACAGGCCGCGTCCAGTTCGTCGAAGGCCGCCTGCCAGCCCTCCGCGGCGACACCGGCCACGCCGCGGGTCGCGGCCTCGAGCCGGCCGGCCAGGGGCCGCGCCCGGGCATCGTCCGGCGGCAGGGCGGCACGCAGCGAGGCGTCAAGCAGGTCAAGGGCTGGCACGAGGGAGGGGGTGGCCAAGGGGCTGAGGTCGGTGCCCACCTCGCCATCGGCCAGCAGTTCGGCATCGGTGTCGGCCAACGCGTCGGCATCAGCGCCCCGTCCCGCGACGTCCGCATCGCTGCCGTCCTCCACCGCCGGCCAGGCGTCATCGCCCTGCGCGGGCTGGCGGGCCGGGTCAACGGCGAGCTCGTCCACGATGGGCGCCGGCAGGATGGCCGAGGCGGCGAAGTCGGTCGCGGCAGCCTCGACGCCCCGTTCCACCGGTGTCTCGGCAGGAGCATCGGCCGGGGCATCGGCGATGGCCTCGTCCCAGCTGGCGGCCAGCTGGTTGAGGCGCTGATAGAGGCGGTCGACATCGCTGCGCGACGATTCGAGCACCCGCTGCAGGCTGTCCTTCTTGCGGCCCACGGTCCACTGGCGGCTGCCGCGTTCGAGCTGGCGCATCAGGCGGTCGATCAGCTCGGCCCAGCTGCGGGCCTCGCGCCCCGGTCCGGGCGGATGGCGGCTGAGCCAGGTGCGCAGAGCCTCCCATTGCTGGCGGGCGTAGGCCTCGACCAGGGCGGTCTGCAGCTCGCTGCGCGGATTGCCGGCCGGTGCCATGGCGGCGGCGATCTGCACCAGGCCCTGGCGGGCCGCGGCGGGCAGCGGTTCGGGCGGGTCGGCCGGGCCACCCTCCTCGCGCCAGGCGCGGGCGAAGTTGGCTGGCGTCGGCTCCAACCGCTGCAGGGCCAGGCGGCGCAGGGCGGCCTTGGCCAGCAGGGTCGGCGTGCGAGCCTCGGGCGCCGGGGCGGGACGGTGGGGGTCGTCGGCACGTGACTCGGCGTCAGCGCGTGCCAGGGCGGTGGTGGGCAGGGCCA
>JBJOKP010000023.1:0-11626 GCA_046046045.1 Pseudomonadota bacterium
GACCTTCGGCAACCCGACCTCGGCCGGCGTGCCGCCCGAGGTGGTGCAGCACACGCTGGTGCTCGAATACAACAACGTCGCGCAGATCGAGGAAGCCTTCCAGCTGCACGGCGCCGAGATCGCCTGCGTGATGATCGAGCCGATCGCCGGCAACATGAACCTCGTGCGCGCCCAGGTGCCGTTCGTCAAGCGCATCCGCGAGCTGTGCGACCAGCATGGCGCGCTGTTCGTGTTCGACGAAGTGATGACGGGCTTCCGCGTCGCGCTCGGTTCGGCGCAGAGCCTCTACGCCGCCGCGATCCCGGGCTTCCGCCCCGACATCAGCGTCTTCGGCAAGGTCATCGGCGGCGGCATGCCGCTGGCGGCCTTCGGCGCCTCGCGCAAGATCATGGGCCACCTCGCCCCGCTGGGCCCGGTCTACCAGGCCGGCACGCTGAGCGGCAACCCCATCGCCACCGCCTGCGGCCTGGCCACCCTGCGCGAAATCAGCAAGCCCGGCTTCTTCGAGGCGCTGGGCGCGCAGACGCGCCGGCTGGTCGACGGCCTGAAGACCGGTGCCGACGCTGCCGGCGTGCCCTTCGTCGTGGATGCCCAGGGCGGCATGTTCGGCTTCTTCTTCGCCGGCCAGCTGCCGCAGAACTACACCCAGGTGATGGCGACCGACAAGGAGCGCTTCAACCGCTGGTTCCACCTCATGCTGGACCGCGGCGTCTACCTGGCCCCGGCCCTCTACGAGGCCGGCTTCGTCAGTGCCGCCCATGGCGAGGCCGAGATTGCGGCCACCGTGGCGGCTGCCGCCGAGTCCTTCCGCCTGCTGTGAGGCCACCGGCCGGCATCTTCTGCCGGCCGCCATTCGTGAGACCTGTCACGCTGCGGTCCGAAGGGCGTTGCGCCCTGGCTGCAGAGGGGGGCGGTCCACCCCGGGGCATGGGATGGGGCGCAGGCCGCCCCCTGCCCAGAATGCTAAGCCATAGATAAGGCTCGAACGACGCCAGCCCCTGGCGCCCCCATGCTGCCCGACTCAGGTTGGTGCAGCCCCTGTGCCCCTCAAGGAGCGCACCGGCACCCAGGTGTCGTGCAGAGCCGCCGTGTTCCCGCGCGCTGCGCCGCTCTCCGAGGCTCCTATGTCACCCGTCGCGTTTTCCGAGCCCAGCCGCCGGCCCCAGGTGCCGGCCTGGCTGCTCGCCCTCCTGCTGGTGCTGCTGTCCAGCTGGGTGCTCGGCCCCAGCCTGCCGCCGCGCCTGCTCGATACCGGCAGCAGCCTGTCCGGCCGGATGCTGGATACGACGGCCGCCGCCACCCAGCACGCCGTCCAGTCCGGCACCTCAGCGTCACCTTCGCAGCGTCACCACACTGCATCGGGTAGCGCCGCACCCAGCCAAGGCGAGCCCGCCCTGGCGCCGGCCAGCCTGGCCGTCATGGCCGCGACCGGTCTGCTGACCCTGTTTGCGCTGATGCTGGCACTCACCCAGCGCCATGCCCCTGACCTGGCCCTGGCCGGGGCGGGCGCGCTCTGGACCCTGCAGATCGCAGGTGCCGACCTGCTGCCGCCGGCCGCCCAGCGCGGCCTGATGCCCGCCCTGCTGCTGGCCTTCTGCAGCCTGACCGGCTGGTATGCCACCGTGGTGCTGGACCTGCGCCCCGGCCGCGGCCGCCCTGCCCTGCCCGCCCTGGGGCTGCTCACTATCCTGCTGCTGGTCTGGGCTCTGGGGGCGGCCGGCGCCATGGACGCCACCCTGGGCAATATGGTGGTGCTGGCCACCATCGTCGGCCTGGGTGGCCTGCTGCTGGTGCAGGTGATCGCCGCCACGCAGCGCGAGCTGCTCTCGCACAGCCGGCGCCTGGCCGCCTGGGCCGTGGCCCTCACCCTGGCCATTGCCCTGGGCTGCCTGGTGCATGAACTCGGCCGCCAGCTGGGCCTGTCCGCCCTGCTGAGCAGCCAGCTCTCCGCCCTGCCAGCCCCGGGCAGTGCGCTGGGCACCCGCTGGGCCGCCCTCGCGCTGCTGCTGGTGCTGACCGCCGTGCGGCTGGAGCAGCTGGCCCGCGGCCAGCGCCGCCTCGGCTTCACGCTGACGGACCAGCAGACCCAGATGCGCGAACTGCAGCGCAGCCTGGAGGTCACGCTCGACGAACTGCACCAGCGTGAACACCAGGCGGCTGAACGCCTGCAGCGCGACCGCCTGCTGCATGAACTCCACACCGAGCTCTGCCAGCAGCTGCAGCGTCTGCATCCGCTGGTCAGCGCGCCGTCGCGTAGCAGTGTCCAGACCGCCGGCGAGCCCCCCCGCCATGGACAGGCCATGCGGCGCGTCTCGATGAGCGGCCTGCTCGACGCCGCCCTGCTGGACCTCAGGCTGGCCCTGGGGGCGCTGGATCGCCACCATCCCCTGCTGGCCGAGGCCCTGGGTGACCTGCGCCGCCATGCCGAACCCCTGGTGCAGGCGCGGGGCGCCCGGCTGCACTGGCGCCTGAGCCCGGCGACCAGCCGGCTGCGCATCGGCTCGGCCGACACCCTGCAGCTGCTGCGCATGGCCCAGGAGGCCCTGCTCCAGGCCCTGCAGGATGCCGATGCCACCAGCCTGGTCTCGCTGACCCTGGACCTGCACGACGAAGCCGACCAGCGCAGCATGCGCCTGCAGGTGAGCGCCCTCCATGGGCAGGGCCAGGATCAGCGCTCTCCCGCCACCGGCCTGCCGCTGGAAATGCCCGGGCCGGGCCTGGTCATGCCCGACTGGGGCCCGCTGCACCAGCGCGCCCGCACGCTGGCGGCGCGGGTGCTGGCCACCCCGCTCTCGCAGGGCTGGGGCGTGGAGATCCAGCTTGATCTGCCGAACGGCCGTCGCGCCGGCAGCGCCGCGTGAATCGGTCTAAATCAAGCTGACTCAGCTTGAAGCCAGCCCGCGCCAGCTCAGACCGGCTGGGTGTCGATGAAGCTCGGGCGCTGCGACAGCTTGTCGAACAGCCGCGCCAGGTTGGCATGGCGGCCGCGCCAGTCGAGCTCGGGAAAGCGGAAGTCGAGATAGCCCAGGGCACAGCCCACGGAGATGTCGGCCAGGGTGAAGTGGGTGCCCGCCGTGCACCAGGTCTTCTCGCCCAGGCCCTGCGACATGGCGACCAGGGCCTGGTCCACCTTGGCCATCTGGCGGGCGATCCAGGCGGGGCTGCGCTGCTCCTCGCTGCGACCGGGCCAGGTGGCTTCCAGCCGGGCCAGGATGGACGCATCGAGCAGGCCGTCGGCCAGGGCCTCCCAGGTGCGCACCTCGGCGCGCTCGCGGCCCTTGTCGGGAATGAGGCGGGCCAGGGGCGAGAGGGTGTCGGCGTATTCGACGATGACGCGCGAATCGAACAGCGCCTCACCGCCTTCCATCACCAGGCAGGGCACCTTGCCCAGCGGATTGGCCTCGGCGATCCGTGTCTCGGCCGACCAGACGTCGTCGAGCTCCAGCTTGTGGTCAAGCTTCTTCTCGAGCAGGACGATGCGTACCTTGCGCACATAGGGGCTCGTGAGGGAGCCGATCAATCTCAAGCGCATGGGCTCTGGAATCCGGGTAATGCAGTGCGATCGATTCTAGTGGTCGCACCGTGTGCGGAAGATCACATTCCGCACGTTTGGGCGGGCCATGGTCCTGCCGTCAATTCCAGGAACAGGCCGTCGCGACGGCCTGTTCCCGGGACGGCCCGGCCGGGCGCCGGCAGCTTTGCCGGTTCCGGAGCGGGTCCGGGCCGATTCATTCCCCGCGGGCCAGGGTGAAGTCCACCTCGGCCTGGCGCCCTCCCGGCAGCTGCAGCATCGCCGTGCGGGCCGGGCTGCGCGCCAGCACCTGGCCGCCACGCACCACGGCGAGGCGCGCGGCCTTGAGGCGCAGGGCCTCGACGGGGGAGCGCGCCTGCAGCAGCACGAAGTCGCCCCGGCAGCCCGGCGCCAGGCCGTAGCCCTCCAGGCCCAGCACCCGGGCGGGATGGGTGGTCACGGCCTCGAAGCAGGCCTGCATGGCCGCCTGCCCGGTCATCTGCGCCACGTGCAGGCCCATGCTGGCCACCTCCAGCATGTCGGCCGAGCCCAGCGAATACCAGGGGTCCATCACGCAGTCATGGCCGAACGCAACGTTGATGCCCGCTGCCATCAACTCGGGCACGCGGGTCATGCCGCGCCGCTTGGGGTAGCTGTCGTGACGGCCCTGCAGGGTGATGTTGATGAGCGGGTTGGCCACCACGTGCAGCTGCGCCTCGGCCATCAGAGGGATGAGCTTGCTGACGTAGTAGTTGTCCATGGAATGCATGGACGTGAGGTGGGAGCCGGTGACACGGCCGTGCAGGCCCAGGCGCTGGGCCTCGTACGCCAGCGTCTCGACATGGCGCGAATGCGGGTCGTCGCTTTCGTCGCAATGCATGTCCACGAGCAGGCCGCGTTCGGCCGCCAGCTCGCACAGCCAGCGCACCGACTGGGCGCCCTCGGCCATGGTGCGCTCGAAGTGCGGGATGCCGCCCACCACGTCCACGCCCAGATCGAGCGCCCGCAGCAGGTTGGCCTGGGCGCCGGGGGCACGCAGCACGCCGTCCTGCGGAAAGGCCACCAGCTGCAGGTCGAGGTAGGGCGCGACGCGGCGCTTCACCTCCAGCAGGGCGCGCACCGCCAGCAGGCGCTCGTCGCACACGTCCACATGGCTGCGGATGGCCAGCAGGCCCTGGGCCACGGCCCAGTCGCAATAGGCCATCGCACGGTCGACCAGGGCCTCCTCGGTGAGCAGGG
Organism: Pseudomonadota bacterium; assembly: GCA_046046045.1. Lineage (GTDB taxonomy): Bacteria > Pseudomonadota > Gammaproteobacteria > Burkholderiales > Burkholderiaceae_C > Sphaerotilus. Next base: position 4,751 of record JBJOKP010000023.1, read on the forward strand.
GCTTGAGTTCACCCCAGAGCGCGATGCCTTCCAGCAGGGTGCCGCTCTGGTTCACGCGCGGCAGGCCGTAGCTCAGGGTCGCGTCCATGTGGAAATGGGCGTCGACGAAGGGCGGGCTGAGCAGCCAGCCCTCGCCCGCCAGCACCGGCGTGCCGGCCGGCGCGGCCAGGCCCGGGCCGACGGCGGCGATGCGGCCGGCCTGCACCAGCACGTCCTGGCCGCGCCGGCCATCGGGCAGGGCGACCTCGCGCACCAGCAGGTCGGCCGCGGGACGGGCTGCATTCATGCCGGGCCCCGCCTCACTTGGTGCCGAAGATGCGGTCGCCCGCATCACCCAGGCCCGGCACGATGTAGCCGTGGTCGTTCAGCTCGCGGTCGATGCAGGCGGTGTAGATGGGCACGTCCGGGTGGTGCTGCTGCATGTTGGCGATGCCCTCGGGCGCCGAGACCAGGCTGACGAAGCGGATCGAGCGCGGCTTGGTCTCCTTCAGCCGCTCCACCGCGGCGACGGCCGAATTGCCGGTGGCCAGCATGGGGTCGAGCACGATGGCGTCACGCTCATGCATGTCCGAGGGCATCTTGAAGTAGTACTCGACCGCCACCAGCGACTTCGGGTCACGGTAGAGGCCGATGTGGCCCACGCGCGCGCCGGGCACCACTTCCAGCATGCCTTCGAGGAAGCCGGCGCCGGCCCGCATCACGACCACGAAGACCGTCTTGCGGCCCTCGATGACGGGCGACATCATGGTCTCCAGCGGCGTCTCGATCTCGATCAGCTGGGTGGGCATGTCGCGCGTGACCTCGTAGGCCATGAGCATGGCGATCTCGCCCAGCAGGCGGCGGAAGCTGCTGGTGGAGAGGTCCTTCCTGCGCATCAGGGTGAGCTTGTGCTGCACCAGGGGATGGCTGACGACGTGCACGACGGGCTCGCTCATCGGTGTGTCCTTTTGGTTCGGGGAAATGGGATGGGAAGCTTGGGCCAAGTGTCGCCGGGCGGGTCGTGGCGCAGGGGTCAGAACACCGTGCCGTCGCTGGCGATCTGCAGGGGCGGTGGTCCGCCCGGGCGCAGCTCGGCGGCGATCTGGCGGCCGGCGACCCAGCTGCCGCCTTCGAGCATGCAGGCCAGGGGCAGCTGGTCGGCGCTCACGCCCAGCACCTGGCGCACCAGGGGGGCGAGTTCATCGAGCAGGGCCACGGTGAGGGCGCGCCATTCGATCACCCAGGGGTCGGACGGCAGGCGCGGGGCGGCGGCAAACGCCGGGTCGCGCGGGATCAGCACGCCGGCATCCAGCAGCAGGCCGCCGTTGCGGTATTCGGGCAGGCCGGTCAGCGCGTCCAGGCCCACCACGCGGCAGCCGGCCCATTCGAAGGGTTCCAGCAGCGAATAGCTGAGCCATTGCGAGAGCTTGTGGAAGGGCTGCCAGCCGGCGTGCAGCGCGCTGGCTTCGCCGGGCAGCACGGCGGACGGATGGGGCCAGACATCACCGAGCGGCAGGCCAGGAAGACCGTCCGCGCCCGGCGGACCGACCCATTGCCCGCTGGGCCAGATGGCGCTGAAGGCATCCAGCAGCAGGCCCAGGATGGCGTGGGCCTCGATCGTTGCCCCCGCCCTGGGCCCAGCCCCTCCTGATCCGGCCACATCGACCAGCACATCGAACAGCCTGCCGGGCTGGCCCTCGACGCCAAAGCGATGCGGCTGGGCCGCCAGCGCCTCACCCAGGCGGTGCAGCAGGTCCACCCGGCCGATCAGCCCGACCAGGGGGTTGCTGGCGCTGACCTGGAAGTCGGCCGCCAGGTCGGCTACGGACAGGGCACGCAGGGCAGCGGCATCCACCCGCAGCGGGTCGGCCGGGTCGGAGGAAAAACGCCCGGCCAGGAAGGCGGCGAAGCTGGCCAGGGCCAGGCCTTCGCTGCGGCCCAGGCGCAGGGTGGTGTCGGCCTCGTGGTAGGTCCAGTCCGGCCCGGCGCCGGCATCGAGCAGCACGCTCACCAGGGCCAGGTCGATGCGGGCGCGGGCGGTGCGGCGCTCGCGGTCGTCGGGCGACCGGCCTGCCAGCGCGCGGTCGAGCGCGGCGTCCAGGCTGGCCCGGCGGTCCACCCCACCGGCCTCGAAATGGCGCCAGCGGCTGTGATACGGGATGCGCAGGTCGGGGAAGCGGCTGCGCGTCAGCCGCGCGATGCGTTCGGCCACGGCCGGCAGGGCGGCGCGCTGCAGGGTGAAATGTGGCGAGGCACCGGCCTCGACCTGGGCCAGCACAGCAGTGGCCCGGCGCCGGATGGTGGCCGGGTCGCGCAGGTGAGCCAGCGCGGCGGCCCAGTCGGGCGACAGGGGATGGGCGCTCATGCGCATCAGACCAGGTCGCGGCCCTTGACCCCGGCCAGCCGGGCGGCGTCGGGCACGGCGCCATCGGTGAAATAGCCGGCGGCGATCTTGGCCTCGATCTCCACCTTGGCATCGGCCGGCACCAGGGCGTCGGGAATCTTCACCCGTTCGCCCACCTCGATGCCGCTGCCGGTGATGGCGTCGTACTTGTCGTTGGACATGCTCACCAGGCGGTGGATCTTCCGGATGCCCAGCCAGTGCAGCACGTCGGGCATGAGCTCCTGGAAGCGCATGTCCTGCACCCCGGCCACACATTCGGTGCGCAGGAAATATTTGTCCGCCGAGTCGCCGCCCACCTGGCGCTTGCGGGCGTTGTAGACCAGGAACTTGGTCACCTCGCCCAGGGCGCGGCCCTCCTTGCGGCTGTAGGCGATGAGGCCCACGCCGCCCTGCTGGGCGCCCTGGATGCATTCCTCGATGGCATGGGTGAGGTAGGGCCGGCAGGTGCAGATGTCCGAGCCGAACACGTCCGAGCCATTGCATTCGTCATGCACCCGGGCGGTGAGGGTCACGGCCGGGTTGGCCAGGTCGCGCACATCGCCGAAGACATAAAGCGTCTGCCCGCCGATGGGCGGCAGGAAGACCTCGATGTCGCTGCGCGTCACCAGCTCGGGGTACATGCCGCCGGTCTCCTCGAAGAGGGCGCGGCGCAGCTCGGTCTCGCTGACCTTGAAGCGTTCGGCCACGCCGGGCAGCCACCAGACCGGCTCGATGGCGATCTTGGTGACGGTGGCCGAGCTGTCCTCCAGCAGGATGCGGCCATCCACCTGCAGGCGCTGGAAGGCCAGGGCCTGCTTGATCTCGGGCAGGTGGATGTGGGCCTGGGTGACGGCGATGGTGGGGCGGATGTCGTAGCCCTGGGCCAGGTAGTCGGCGTAGACCGTCTGCACGCTGGCGCCCCAGGGATCGATGGAGACGATCTTCTGCGCGTCGCCCCACTGCGGGTGCGGGCCGACCGGCGAGGTGGGCGCGGTGTTGGTGAGGTCGGCGCGGTGACCGCGCGTGAGGTTGCCCGCCGCCACCGCCAGGGCGCGATAGACGCCGTAGCTGCCGCTGTGGGTGCCGATCACGTTGCGCTGGCTGCGATGGGTGGTGGTGCCGACGACCGGGCCACGCTCCAGCGGATCAGCCGCCCCCCAGCGCAGGGCGGGCGCACCGGTCGCCCCCTGGCCCGGGTGGGAGGTCAGGCGGATGTGGCGCGGCGGGCTGGACGGGGGCGCCTGGCTGGACGGAGCCGATTGGCTGGGGGCCGTGCCGGTGTCGCTGGGGTCTTGGGCCATGCGGGCTTCCTCGCGAAGGATGGGGACAGGTCCGGGCCCAGCATAGTGCGCCCGCCCCGGGCCGAGCTAGTTAGGCAAGCCCTATGCCGCCCTGCACACACGGCCGGCAGCGGCGCAGCTGATCAGGCCACACCCAGGCCACGCCCCAGGGCGGCGGCGAGTGCAGCTTCGAGCTGCTGCTGGGGCCAGCCGCTGCCAGGCGCCAGCTCGCGGCAGACCGCCGTCAATGCGTCGCCGGTCAGCAGGCGATCGACCGCCCGGCCCAGGCACAACAGCCGGCGCAGGGTCTCGGGCCGGGTGGCCACCCCCTCGACCGGCTGCAGTCGGTCATGGACGAAGTGCACCACCTCATGGCTCAGCCCCCAGGCGGCGCACAGGGCACTGCCCAGGGCGGCGTGGTCGAAGCCATAGGCCTGCTGCTCGGCCAGGATGAGCCCGGGCTCGTCCCTGGGCAGCCCGTCTCCCGGTGCAGCCGAAGCGGCGTCCGCACCCTGCGGCGGCGCGGAGGCAGGCAACGCACGGGCCTGGAACGCACCAAGGTAGAGCGGCGTCATCTGCCGCGGGCGATGGGCCAGCAGCACGGCCAGGCCGCTCCAGGCAAACAGCCCGGCGGTATGGGCCCGCCAGGGATCCAACCCCAGGGCGGGCGCGCTGCGCCCCATGAGCAGGCCGGCACGGGCGGCGTGATCCCACAGGTGGTCCAGCGCCGGGGTGGACGGCAGGGCACCGCGCAGCGCCGTGGCATAGGTGAGGGCCGCGACCTCGCGGGTGCCCAGGTGGCGCATGGCCTCGGCCACCGTATCGACCCGGCGCAGCAGGCCGAACATGGCGCTGTTGACCGTGCGCACCACGGCGGCGGCCAGGGCCATGTCGGTCTCGACCACGGTGGCCATCTCGGCCATGCCGGCGCGGTCATCGTCCAGCAGGGGCAGGAGCTGGGCCAGGCTGCGCGGACAGGGCGGCAGCTCGACCTGGAGGTCGCGCAGGGCACGCAGGCTGGCATCCATGGCAGTGGGTGGCCGGCCTGCCCGGGGCGGCGTCAGGCCTTCAGCAGATGGGACAGCTCGCCGCTGTCGATGAGGCGCTGCACATTGGTGTATCCGCCCACCAGCTGGCCACGCACGAAGACCATGGGGAAGGTGGGCCAGCCGGTCCACATCTTGAGCGCATTGCGGCGCCGCCACTGGCTGAGGTAGCCGCCGTAGTCGAGGTCGTGGTGGGCGATGCCGGCGGCGTCCAGCGCCGCCCGGGCCTTGCGCACGAAGGGATTCACGGCCATGCCGACCACCACCACCGGGTGGGCGGCCATGGCCTGCTGCACCTCACCCACCACGTCCTGATGCAGGGCGGCGATGGCGTCGCGGATGGCGCTGTGGATCTGGGCTTCGGCCAGGATCTGGCGGGGCATGGTGCGTGGACTTTCGGGCGATGGATGACAGGTCGGCCCACCGGCCAACGACGGTGAAGCCAGTCTATCCGCCGGGGGCCAGCAGGCTGTCGCACTGGCTACGCGCACTGTCACCGGCGGGTAACTGGGCGCACACGGGCGCAAGCTGGCTGGCCAGGCGCTGCAGGCGCTCGGTCTCGCCCTGGGCCTGCGACCACTCGTTGAGGCGGCGCGCCAGGCGCTGGAGGGAGCGTGCGTTGCGCTCGTGATAGACCTCGGGCGTGGCGGCGGCCTCTGCCAGGATGGCGGCGGCCACGCTTTCGATGGTGGCGCCGTCCTGCGGTGCCAGGTCGATCAGCCGGGCCAGGTGGCTGGCGCCCCATTGCAGCCGGGTGGCTGAGCCGCGAGCACTTTCCCAGGCCTGGCGCGACCAGTCCAGCGCGGCCGGCGTGTCGCCCGACTTGGCCACCTGTCCGGCCAGCATGCTCATGAAGTAGTAGGGCGCGATGCTCTTGTCCAGCTGGCGCTTGAGCAGGGCCTGGGAATCGGCCTCGGCGCCGGCCAGGCTCAGCAGCTCGGCGGCCAGGGGCATGAGCACCTGGCGCTCGGAGGGGCTGGCGAGGCGGGCCTCGGTCTGCGCCACGGTGCGCGTGACCTCGGCGGTCAGGGCCTTGGGCAGGGGCGCCCCCGGGTCCTGGCCCAGCTGGGTGAGCTGCACCCGGGCGTAGAGCGCCATGAGGCGGGTGGCGCGGGTCAGGCGCGTGTCCTGCTGCAGACGGACCGCGGCGGCCTGCCAGCGGCGCACGAGTTCGACACGCTGCGGGCTGCCAGCGGCGGTGAGCCGCTCGGCCAGGTCCTCGACCGCTTCGGTCAGCAGGTCGGCCTGTTCGCGCGCCGCCTCCGGTCGCGACAGCAGGCCCTGCAGGTCGGCCAGGGCCGCCTGGCGGTCGGCCGGGCTGAGCGCGTCCTGGGTCTTGGGGCCGCCGGCGGCCTTGCTGAACACCACCGCCAGCAGGCGCATGCGGCTGGCCGCAGCCGGCGCCGTCGCCGCCGCCTGGCCAGCCAGGCCCTGCAGCACGGCGCTGCGCTCGGCCTCGGGCAGCAGGGCGGATTCATCGGTGAACCAGGCGTACCAGGCCAGCCGGCGCCATTCGGCTGCAGTGAGGCCGCCCGCCGGGGAGGATGCAGCGCGGGCCTGGGCCAGCAGCTCGGCGACCGAGCGCTGCGGCCCGACCGGCTTCTGGCCGGTGGCCGGCGGCGGCGCGGCCCCCTCCGCCTGGCTTGCAGCAGGCTGGGCCAGGGCAGAGCGCAGGGCCTCGAGGTACTGGGCCGGTTCGGCCTCGCCGGGCAGGCGGGTGAGTTCACGGCCGTCGACGCCCAGCAGCACCATGGTGGGATAGCCGCGCACCTTGTGGCGGGCACCGATCTTCTGCGCGCCCGGGGCATCACCGTCGAGGTGGAGGGCGGCAAGGCGCCGGGTCAGGGCGACGAAATCGGCGCGGTGGAAGAGGCTGACCTCCAGCTGCCGGCAGGGCGGGCACCAGGTCGCCCCCCAGTAGAGCAGTTGCAGCCGGCCCTGGGCGCGGGCCTGGGCGACCTGGCGATCAAAGTCCTCGGCCGAACGTGGCTCCAGCCAGTCGACCGCCGGCTGGCGGCTGGCCGTCGTCGCGGTGGAGGTGGTGGCGGTGGTGGCGGCCTGGGCGACCCCGGGCCCGATGGCCGCCAGCAGCGCGAGGCCGCAGGCCAGCGCCGTGGCAGCGAGTGCCGCAGGCCGGCCCGTCCGGCTGGCAAACCAGCAGGCAAGCCGGTGGGCAAAACGATGGGTG
>JBJOKP010000024.1:0-11459 GCA_046046045.1 Pseudomonadota bacterium
GCCCTGGTAGAGCAGGCGGCCGAGCTTGCGGCCGTTCATGCGGTACTGCTCGATGGTGTCCTCGTTGTGGATGCCGGTGACGAGGCGCTCGTAGGCGATGTGCAGCAGGGCCATGCCCGGGGCCTCGTAGATGCCGCGGCTCTTGGCCTCGATGATGCGGTTCTCGATCTGGTCGCACATGCCCAGGCCGTGGCGGCCGCCGATGCGGTTGGCCTCCTCGAACAGGGCCACCATGCTGCCGAAGCTCTGGCCGTTGAGCGCCACCGGCACACCTTCCTCGAAGCGCACCGTGACCTCCTCGGCCTTGACCTCGACCTCGGGCTTCCAGAAGGCCACGCCCATGATGGGGTTGACGATGCGGATGCCCGAGTTCAGGAACTCCAGGTCCTTGGCCTCGTGGGTGGCGCCGAGCATGTTGGAATCGGTCGAATAGGCCTTCTCCACGCTCATCTTGTAGTCGAAGCCATTGGCGATGAGGTATTCGCTCATCTCCTTGCGGCCGCCGAGTTCGTCGATGAAGCGCTGGTCCAGCCAGGGCTTGTAGATCTTGAGCGCCGGGTTGGCCAAGAGGCCGTAGCGGTAGAAGCGCTCGATGTCGTTGCCCTTGTAGGTGCTGCCGTCGCCCCAGATGTCGACGCCGTCCTGCTTCATCGCCGCCACCAGCATGGTGCCGGTCACGGCGCGGCCCAGCGGCGTGGTGTTGAAGTAGGTCGCACCGCCCGTGCTGATGTGGAAGGCGCTGCACTGGATGGCCGCGATGCCCTCGGCCACCAGCTGGGCGCGGCAGTCCACCAGGCGGGCGATCTCGGCGCCGTAGGCCAGGGCCTTGCGCGGGATCTCCTCGTAGTCGCTCTCGTCGGGCTGGCCCAGGTTGGCCGTGTAGGCGCAGGGGATGGCGCCCTTGCCGCGCATCCAGTGCACCGCGGCGGAGGTGTCCAGGCCGCCGGAGAAGGCGATGCCGACGCGCTGGCCGACGGGAAGCGTTTGAAGAATGGTGGCGGACACGGGCGGGGGCTTTCGTGGCTGGGTTTCGCGCCGTCCGGGGCCGGATTCCGGGCCGGGATGCGCGGGGATAATCCACGATTCTAGGCGGCGCCTCCCCCGCTCCGCGAGGGGCCGGGGCCGCCGCCGCTCCTCCATTTCCACCCCGATCAGCCCAGTCCCGCGGACTGCAAGGACCACCGTGAGCATCACCACCCAGATCCCCGCCACCGTCAGCACCCAGGCCAACGTCTACTTCGATGGCAAGTGCGTCTCGCACGGCATCACCCTGGCCGACGGCACGAAGAAGAGCGTGGGCGTGATCCTGCCGGCGACCCTGACCTTCAACACCGGCGCACCCGAGATCATGGAAGGTGTGGCCGGCGACTGCAGCATCAAGCTGGCTGGCAGCAGCGAATGGCAGCGCTACGGCGCCGGCCAGAGCTTCTCGGTGCCGGGCAACTCCAGCTTCGAGATCAAGGTCGAGGGCGCGCCCTACCACTACATCTGCCATTTCGGCTGAAGCGCGGCTCGGCCGTCCCGCAGCACTCCCACGCCCGGCGTGCGGGATGTCGCGCCGGCGGCGACCCCCCTCGAATTGGCTGGTCTTTCGCTGGGTGATTGCTTGATGGATGTCGCATTTCCGGACATCTTTGCGCGTTTGCAGGGCTAGACTTGCCGCCGTGCACTGCCGGGCCAAGGGGGCCCGGACCGTCGTCCTGGGAGGGGTCATGACGCTGAGCCCACATGCTGTCCGGACCTGGTCCGGAGCCGCCGCCGAGCCGGCGGTGTCACGCCGCGCCGGCTTGGTCCTGCTGCTGGCCGTGGCCTTGCTGCCGGGCGGTCCCGCCCGAGCCCTGGAGCCGGCCAAGGGCAAGGTGGTGCTCACCGTCACCGGGCTGATCGATCAGACCAATGCCAGCGGCAAGGCCGAGTTCGACATGGACATGCTGGCCGCCCTGCCGCAGCGCAGCTTCAGCACCATGACGCCCTGGTACAAGCAGCCGCGCAAGTTCACCGGCCCGCTGCTGCGTGACGTGCTGGCCGCCGTGGGGGCCAAGGGCATGCAGCTCAAGGCCGTGGCGATCAACGACTACAAGGTCGACATCCCGGTCGAAGACAGCCGCCAGTTCGACATGGTGCTGGCCCGCCTGATGGACGACGCCCCCATGCCGGTGCGCGACAAGGGGCCGCTCTTCATCGTCTACCCCTACGACAGCCTCTCCGAGCTCAAGAGCGAGCGCTACTACATGCGCTCGGCCTGGCAGCTCAAGGCCCTGGAAGTGCGCTGAGCGTGGCCGCCGGCCCTTGCGGCATGCCGGCCTTGTCGGCGTCTGACTGATCGCGTCGCCATCGTGAACCCGGTCCGCCGCATCCGTCTGGGGCGCTGGCGTGTGCTTGTGCTCATCGGCCTGTCCCTGGCCGTGGTGCTGGCCACCGTCGCCTGGCTGCAGGGCCGCATCCTCCAGCTGGCCGAGGAAAGCGTGGCCAGCCGCACCGACAACCTCACCTACGGCCTGGGCCAGCTGCAGGCCGACTACCTGCGCCTGTCCGACCTGCTGCATCGCGAGCAGCTGGTGCCGGGCTCGGTGCCGCGCGACCAGCTGGTGCTGCGCTACGAGATCTTCGTCAGCCGGGTGCGCCAGTCCGGCACCGAGGGCTCGGACTTCTTCGCCCGCATGGGCCAGACGGCCAACCCGGTGCGGCTGCAGCTCGAGCACTTCGTCATGGAAGCCGATCCATGGCTGGCCGAAACAGCCAGCGGCGTGCCTGATGCCGCCACGCTGACCCATCTGGCCACCGATGCCGACCAACTGGCCAACGGCCTGGGCGACCTGGTGCGGGCGGCCTACCACTCGGATGCCGAACTCCTCACCCTCAGCACCGAGGCGGTGGAGCGCCAGTCGCGCTACGCCGTCGGGCTCACTGCCTTTCTCTCCCTGCTGACCCTGGGCTTTGCCGGCGTGCTGGTGCGCCTGCTCATGTTGTCCGAGCGCCGCGAGCATGAGCTGGAGCAGCTCACCGCCGAGCTGGGCCAGGCCCGTGCCGTGGCCGAGGCGGCCGCCCAGGGGCGCAGCAGCTTCATCGCCAACCTGAGCCATGAGCTGCGCACGCCCTTTCACGGCCTGCTGGGCATGTTGACCCTGATTGGCCTGGGGCCGCTGGAACACGAGCAGAAGCGCCATCTGCGCACTGCGCGGCGCTCGGGCGAACACCTGCTTTCCATCCTCAACGAGGTGCTCGACGCCTCCAAGATCGACGCTGGCGGCGCCGATGTCTCGCCCAAGGAGCTGGACCTGCGCCGGCTGCTCGACGAGGTGCTCTCGCTCATGCGGCCGCAGGCCCGCGAGCGTGGCCTGGCCCTGCGCGTCAGCCTGGGCGAGGACGTGCCGCGCCGCCTGGTGCTGGACGGCAAGCGGGTGCGCCAGATCCTCTTCAACCTCATCGGCAACGGCCTGAAGTTCACCCGCGAGGGCGAAGTGCGCCTGGCCTTGCAGTGGCAGGCGCTGGCGCCAGGCGACCCCGGCCGAGGCCGCCTGGTGATCGATGTCATCGACACCGGCCTGGGCATGGACGAAGCCACCCTGGGTCGCCTCTTCCAGCGCTTCGAGCAGGGCGACGCCAGCATCGAGCGGCGCTTCGGTGGCACCGGCCTTGGGCTGGAGATCTCGCGCACGCTGGCGCGCGGCATGGGCGGGGACATCACCGTGCGCAGCGCGCCCGGCCGCGGCAGCTGCTTCACCCTGAGCCTGCCCTGCGAGATCGGCTTCGCGCCGACCGAACCTCAGGATGACGTCGGCCAGAGTGCCCGCGGGTCGGAGCTGATGGGCCTGTCCGGCGCGGCCAGTGCGACGATGCCACTGCAGCCCACTGACGTGACCGGTGCTGCGCCCGCGGTCACCGCGACGCCTGCCGCGGGTCTGAACGGCCTGCGCGTGCTGGTCTGTGACGACAACGAGGTCAACCGCCTGCTGCTGCAGGCCTTTCTCGGGCACCTGGGCTGCGAGCCCCTGCTTTGCGACGACGGTGCCCAGGCCGTGGCACTGACCCGCTGCAATGCCTTCGACCTGATCTTCATGGACATGCACATGCCCGGGCTGGATGGCGTGACCGCCACCCGGCAGATCCGCGCCAGGGCGGGGGTCGATGCGCCGGCCGTGATCGTGGCCGTGACCGCCGACGCCCTCACCAACGGGCGGGTGAATGGTGACGACCCCGGCCTGTTCGACGAGGTGCTGCCCAAGCCGCTGGATCTGGAGGAGCTTGAGGCCTGCCTGCGCCGGCACTTCCCGCACCTCTTTCCGCAACCAGTCCCGCAGCGCCTGTTGCCCGAAACAGCGCCGCTCCGGCCATGACGCGGGCAGGCCGGTCCCGGCCTGATCCTGCGCAGTGCGGCCGATTGGCAGGCGGGCAAACTCCGCCCGCCTGACCTTTGCCACGCATGAGCCATCTCCCGCCGCCACTGCCTACCCGGGAACAGTCTGCAGCAGCTTCGGCCGTGCAGGCGACGCTGCCGGCTAGCCTTGCCAGGCTGCAGCGCCGCTGGGTGGCCCTGGCCGGGCTGCTGCTGGTGCTGCTGCTGGCCGGCATGGTCAGCCTGCAGGGACGCTCGCTGCAGCTGCTCAACTCCACCGTGCTCTACGAGGGCGACAACCTGCTGTGGAGCTTCTACCAGCTCGACAGCGAATACCTGCGCCTGCGCGAGGTGCTGCGCCTGGCGGCGGTGGACGATGATGCCGAGCGCCGACGCGGCTACCAGGCCCAGCTGCGCGACCGCTACGAGATCTTCGTCAGCCGCATCAGCCTGATCGAGCCCGAGCGCACTGCGTCCGTCATGCCCAGCCTGGCTGGCCAGCAGACCCTGGTGGACCGCCTGAATGCCTTCGTCGACCAGGCCGACCGCTTCTTCACCGGCCAGGAGGCCGGGCTGGATGCTGCCCGCTGCCGCGAGCTGTTGCGGCACTTCGAGCCCCTGGCCGAGCCCCTGCACCAGCTGGCCCTGGCCGCCAACCACGCCTACGGCGAACACACCAATCTGCGCAACGAGGCGGTGCGCAGCAGCAACCGCATCGGCATCCTGCTCACGGCGGGCTCCAGCCTGCTGACCCTGGTGCTGGCCGCCCTGTTGCTGCGCCAGCTGCGTTCGCTGCAGCGCCGCCAGGCCGAGCTGGAGCAACTGGCCGAGCGCCTGCACGAGGCCCGCCACGAGGCCGAGCAGGCCAGCCGGGCCAAGAGTGCCTTCCTGGCCAACATGAGCCACGAACTGCGCACTCCGTTCAATGGCCTGCTGGGCATGCTCTCGCTGCTGGAGCGCTCGCCGCTGGATGCCGAGCAGGCCGATCAGCTGCGCACCGCGCGTGAATCGGGCGAACACCTGCTGGCCATCCTGGATGACCTGCTCGATGTCTCGCGCCTGGATTCGGGCCAGATCGAGATCGTGCCCGCCGTGGTCGACCTGCCGCGCCTGCTGGCCGATGTCGAGGCCCTGATGGGGCCCCTGGCGCGCGGCCGTGGCCTGGTCTTCGAGCTCACCCGGCCCGAGGGCCTGCCCCGCCACATCCAGGCCGACGCCAAGCGCCTCAAGCAGATCCTCTACAACCTGGTGGGCAATGCCATCAAGTTCACCCAGGTGGGTGCGGTGCGCCTCACCGTCAGCCTGATGAGCCCGGCAGAGGCCAGCCGCGGACCGGAACTGCACCTGGCCGTGGCCGACACCGGCATCGGCATGGATGCCGCGGTGCAGGCCCGCCTCTTCCAGCGTTTTGCCCAGGGCGACGACAGCATCCAGCGCCGCTTTGGCGGCACCGGCCTGGGGCTGGAGATCTCGCGCAGCCTGGCCCGCCTCATGGGTGGCGACATCTACGTGGCCAGCGAGCCCGGCCAGGGCAGCGTCTTCACCCTGGTCCTGCCGCTGCAGGTGGTGGACGAGGCAGTCGCCGCCGCGGCACCGGCCAGCGTGGCGGCGAGCCCGGCGGTGGCGGACACGCCCAGCCGCGAACGCATCCGCGCCGCCGACACCGCCCTGCGACCCGAGGTCCGAGGCGCCGAGGGACCGGCCGGGACGGCCGCTTCAGCCAGGGCGCCCGAGTCGGCCGTGGCGCCCTTCAAGGTGCTCGTGGTGGACGACCATGCCATCAACCGCAAGCTGCTGCTGGCCCTGCTGGCCCGCCTGCATCTGTCCGGCACGGCCTGCAGCGACGGGGCCCAGGCCGTCGATGCCGTGCGCCGCGAGGCCTGGGACCTGGTGCTGATGGACATGCACATGCCGGTGATGGATGGCCTGGCCGCCACCCGGGCCATCCGCGCCCAGGAAGCGCCCGGCACCCGGCTCTGCGTGGTGGCGGTCACAGCCGACGCCTTCGACAGCGCCCGCCAGCTAGCCCTGGCCGCCGGCATGGACGACGTCTTGACCAAGCCCCTGCAGCTGCGCGACCTGGAAGCCTGCCTGCAGCGCCACTTCGGCACCGGCCTGCCCGGGAGAGGGGTGGTCCGGCTGGCGGCAGGCATGGAGCCGGCCGGCGATGCCGCCGGCACACCCACGCTCAAGACCCCGGTGGCCTGAAGGACTGGCCCAGGACGCTGCCGGCTGGCTGGCGGACGTAGAGGACCACGAGAGGGCGACTAGAGGCCAACCGTCCCGCTCGGGCCGCTGTCCTGACGGGCCACGGCCCAGCGCACCAGCACGCCGCGGCGGAAGCTCAGCACGATCTCGTCGCCGGCCGCGTCGCGCCACAGCCAGTCGTCGTGGTGGCCCTGCTGGATGCCCAGGCTGCCGGTCAGTGCCAGCACCTCGGCCATCTGCATGCCGGTGTCCAGGCGCGACTGCAGCATGACGATGGAGTCGAGGCTGCCCACCGGCCGGCGCGCCGCCAGCTCCAGTGCCCGGGTGGCGCGGCGGAACTGCAGCAGCGCCCAGAACACGATCAGGGTGATGGCCAGCACCAGTCCCTGCCAGCCCCAGGCCCACCAGCCCGCCAGCACGGCGCTGCCGACCAGCACCAGGTTGCCGCCGGGGGAGGAAAGTCGCTTCATCATCATGGTGAGGTGCAGGAAGGTGCAGGAAGGTGCCGGGGACCTGGAACGGGCAGCCTGATCCGGCCTGGGCTTGTGACGGGTCAACCCGGTCGGGGACGCCGGCAGGAATGCTCACGCCGCATGGACCGCCCTGGTCGGCGCTGCGCAAATTCTCTCAAGTTGGCGCGCCGGATGCCGCAAACCCTGCCATCGGGCCGGCAGGTGGCCGCCCGCCCCCTGGATGGAGCCTGTCTTGTCCCACCCCCTCGCCCCCCAGACCGACCTGGCCCGGCTGCGCCCGCGCGTCTGCGCCATCGATGACGACAAGCTCGTGCTGGCCGCCCTGGCCCAGCACCTGGGCGCCGAGTGCGAGCTCACCGTGGCCAGCTCCGGCCAGGTTGGCCTGAGCCTGGTGCGCCAGCAGCTGCCCGACCTGGTGCTGCTGGATGCCTCCATGCCCGACATGGACGGCTACAGCGTCTGCAGCCGCCTCAAGGCAGAGGAGCTGACCCGCGAGATCCCGGTCGCCTTTCTCACCCGCCATGTGGATGAGGACTGGGAGCTGCGCGCCCTGGCCCTGGGCGCGGCCGACTTCATCACCAAGCCGCTGCGCCCGGCCGTGCTGCTGGCGCGCATCCGCAACCTGGTGCGTGAACGCCGCCTGACCACCGAGCTGCGCCGCCTGGCCCAGGCCGACGGCCTCACCGGCCTGGCCAACCGGCGCCAGTTCGACGAGGTGCTGCGCTCCGAGCTGGTGCGCGGGCGGCGTCAGCGCGCCCCCCTGTGCCTGCTCATGCTCGATGTCGACCACTTCAAGGCCTACAACGACCGCCTCGGCCACCTCGCCGGCGATCAGGCCCTGTGCCGCGTCGCCGCCGTGCTGCAGCAGGCCTGCCAACGCGCTGGCGACCTGGCCTGCCGCTACGGCGGCGAGGAGTTCGCCCTCATCCTGCCGGCCACCGACGAGCAGGGCGGCCAGCATGTGGCCGAGGCTGTGCGCGCGGCGGTGCAGGCCCTGGCTTTGCCTCATCCCGGATCGCCGCTGGGCCGGGTCTCGGTCAGTCTGGGCGTGGCGGTCGAGCGCTCGCAGGGCGCCTTCCGCCCGCCGGCCGATTCGCAGTTCGGCAGCCTGGCCAGCGGCGCCATGCTGAGCCTGGTGGAGCGCGCCGATGCCGCGCTCTACCGCGCCAAGCACCTGGGGCGTGACCAGGTGGTGGTGGCCCGGCCCGAGGCCGATCAGCCCGCGCCCACCGGCTGGCAGGCCTGAGCGGGGAGGGCGACCATGGTCTGGACCCACTCCGCCGCGGCCTCGCAGCGCGAGGCTGCAGCCACACTCCAGGCGGCGTTGTGGGACTGGGGTCAGCGGCAGGTTGTCCTGCTGGTGCTGCTGACTGGCTGCCTGGCCTCCCTGGGCTGGTACTGGCTATGGGTCGAGCAGAACCGGCAGGCCATGGTGGAGGAGACCCGGCGCCAGTTGCCCCGGGTGGCCGACGATCTCGAGCAGCACCTGCTCGATCTGGAACATGGCCTGGGTGGCGCCCGTGGGTATGTGATGGGCACCGGGGTGGACCGGGTCACCGCCAGCGGCTTCAATGCCTACCTGGCCACCCGCAACCATGACCGTGAATTCAAGGGCGTGCGCACCTGGGGCCTGGTGCGACGGGTGGCCCCGGCGGCGCTGCCCGGCCTCCAGGCCCGCGTGCAGCAGCAGGGCCAGCCCGATTTCCGGATCCAGCCGGCAGCCGGCGAGCCACCCCATGCCGCTGCCGCGGGGCAGGAGCCGGAATGGCGGGTGGTGCAGTTCATCGAGCCCCGCCAGGCGAACCTCGACCTGCCGGGCCGCAACCTGGCCGCCGGGCCGTCCCGCCAGTCCGCCATGGACCGGGCCCTTGAATGGGGCCAGGCCAGCATGTCGCCGCCCATCCACCATCCGATGGCGGCGTCGGAGGCCCCGGGCGACCTGTTGATCTTCCTGCCCCTGGTGACCGAGGCACAGCCACCCGGCCACGGTGTGGCCAGCGGGCCGCCCGGCTTCGTGTTCTGCAGCTTCCGCCTGAGCCAGATCTTTCCGGCCGACCAATGGCGCGAGCGCGGGGTGGAACTGGCGCTGCAGGACGTGACGCCGGGTGCCGCGGCGCAGGACGTCGTGCTGCCCCTGGATGCCACGGCCGCGGACCCGGCGGTGCCGGCGCTCAGCCTGGACCGCGAAGTGCTGGGCCGGGTCTGGCGCTTCAGCCTGCGGCCCCACCCTGACCTGGCCGCGCGGCTGGGCCTGCTCAGTCCGGCACGACGCCTGGCCCATGGCCTGGTGCTGACCCTGCTGGTCGCGGCCCTGGCCGAGGTCTGGCGCGCGCGTCGTCGGGCCCAGCGCGAAAGCCTGGACCAGCAGGCCCGCATGAGCAGCCTGCTGGCTCAGGCGGGTGATGCGGTGGTGGCCATCGACCTGGACGGCCGGGTGCAGTTCTGGAACAGGGCGGCCGAGCAGCTCTTCGGCTGGAGCGCCGAGGCGGCCCAGGGCCGCTGCCTGGAGGCGCTGACCCTGACCGCTGCCACCCGCGACGAGGACGAGGCCCTGCGCCTGGCCGCCGTGCGTGGCAAGACCACCGCGCCGCTGGAATCGACCCGGCGCCACCGGCTGGGCCATGAGGTGCCGGTCGAGTTGTCCGCCGGCCCCATCACCGACCGCCATGGCCAAGTGGTGGGTGTGGCCAAGTTCTTCCGGCCCATCGCCGACCGGCTGGCCCGGCGTGCCCTGCAGGCCGAGCAGGAGCGCCAGCTCAGCGAGGCGGTGGCCGAACGCACCCAGGAGCTGCGCCAGCTGGCCCTGGACATGCGCCAGGTGCTTGACGCCCTGCCCACCGGCGTGTCGGTCTGGGACACCGAGGGCGTCAACCGCTATGCCAATGCGGCCTATGCCCGCCTCTCCGGCCGCCCGGCCGAGGCGGTGCGCGGCCTGCACGTATCTGCCGTGCTGCCGCCCGAGCAACTGGCCGTGGCCGAGCCGCACCGCCAGGCCGCCCAGCAGGGCGAGGAGCGTCACTTCGACGTCAAGCTGCCGCGGGTGGGCGGCAGCGGCTCGCTGCACCTGCATGTGCACTGCCTGCCGCGCCGCGATGCGCAGGGCCAGGTGCGCGACGTGCTGGTGCTGGTGCATGACCTGACATCGCTGGTGCGGGGCCGCGAGTCCCTGGCCGCCCTGCAGCGCGAATGGCAGGCTGTGCAGATGGCGATGCAGAACTTCGTCCCTGTCTCCATGACCGACCTGGACGGCACCCTGCTCGAGGTCAACGACGCCTTCTGCCGCATTTCCGGCTATGACCGGAGCGAACTGCTGGGGCGCAATCACCGTGTGGTCGGCTCGGGCCGGCACGAGCCGGCCTTCTGGGCGGCAATGTGGGGCGAGATCGGCCAGGGTCGGCCCTGGCAGGGCGAGGTCTGCAACCGTCATCGCTCCGGGGACCTTTACTGGGTGCGAACCGCCATCGTCCCGCTCGTCGATGAGGCGGGGCTGCCGCAGCGGTATGTGTCCATCCGCAGTGATGTGACCGCCCTGCGCGTGCAGGCCGAGGCCCTGCGGCGCAGCGAGGCGGATCTGGGCCGCACCGGCCGCATCGCCCAGGTGGGCGGCTGGACGGCCACGGCGGATGACGGCCAGCTCTGCCTGTCCGACCAGGCCTGCGCCATCCTGGGCGTGCCGCCGGGCAGCTGCTTCGGCCTGGCCAGCTTTGTCCAGCGTTTCCTGCCTGGGCTGACCGATGGCGCCGACCAGCGCCTGCTGGCCCGCCTGGCCTCGGGCGAGGGGCTGGACTGCGAGATGCCGCTGCGTCGCGCCGACGGCAGCAGCCTCTGGGTGCGCCTGATGGCCGAGGTGGAGGAGGGCGGCCTGGCCAGCCCGCGCCGCCTGGTGGGCGTGGTGCAGGACCTGAGCCTGCAGCGCCAGGCCAGCCTGGCCGTGCGCGAGGCGCGCGAGTTGCTGCTCACCGGCCTGGACGCCACCGGCATCGCCCTGACCATCTTCGGCCCCGACGACCGCCTGCAGCTCTGGAATCCCAGCTTCGGTGCCCTCTACCCCCTGGTTCAGGACGAACTGGTCGCGGGCCTGCCCTTTGCGGACCTGTCGCGCCGTATCACCGCGCTCTATGCCTCGCCGGCCATGGACGAGGCCTGGCAGGCCCGGCGGCTGCGCACCTTCCGCGAGGGCGGCGACTGGACCGTGCAGCTCAACGACGGGCGCTGGCTGCGCGTGGTCGAGCGGGTGCTGCCCAATGGCCAGTTCGTCAGCCTGCGCAGCGACGTCACCCAGCTGGTCGTGGCCCGCCGCGTCGCCGAGGCCGCCTCGCGGGCCAAGTCGGAATTCATCGCCGTGGCCAGCCACGAGATCCGCACCCCGCTCAACGCCATCATCGGCCTGAGCTACCTGCTGGAGCAGGCCGAGCTGCCGGCGGAGATCCAGGCTGATGTGG
>JBJOKP010000025.1:0-11363 GCA_046046045.1 Pseudomonadota bacterium
GTAGTAGGCGTCGACCTCGGCCTGCAGGCCGCGCTTGAGCCAGGCCTGCACATCGCCCAGGGCCAGCAGCAGCTGCACCTGGCCGCCCTCGAAGTCCAGGCCATGCAGGTCAGGCGTGGCAGGCGGCCAGGCCGCGGCCAGCTGGGCTGCGAGCGGCGCCACCTCGGCCTCGTGGTGGCGGCCGTGCAGGGCCTGGGCCTCTGCCTTGCGCAGCGGATGTTTCTCCACCGCCAGGTAGACAAGCCGGGCCGGCCGCGCCGAGTCGGCCCGCCAGGCCGCCCAGGTGGCCAGGAAGTTGTGGCCCAGGCCGAAACCGTTCTCGAAGATGACGAAGCGCTGCCGGCCTCGCCAGCGCTCCGGCAGGCTGTTGCCACCCAGGAAGACATGGCGGGCCTGCGCCAACGCACCGGCGCGGGCGTGGTAGACATCACCATAGTCGGGCGCCAGCGGCAGGCCCTGGTCGTCGAAGGCCAGGCGGGCCGGGCTCAAGCCCATCAAACCATTCGAGCCGGGCGGGGAGGGTGGTCGCGTGACTTCAACGCTCTCGGCAGGGGAGCCTGCCGCTGCGGGAAGCTCCTGCGGCTGCGCTTCGGGCATCGCGTCGCCCGTCATCCCAGCGCCCGCAGGCCGGCCACCAGGCGGTCCCGCGCCGGGGTGAGCGAGCGATAGGCCAGCACGGCCTCACTCATGCTGGCCAGGGCGTCGGCCAGCTGGCCGGGGGAAACGCCGGCGGGGGCGAATTCCTGCGCCAGCGCCTGCCGCAGCGGCCGGGCCTGGACCTCGATGGTGAAGACGGCCTGGCCGGTGCTGCCGCCGGTTTCCTCAGTGTCCGCGCTGTTCAGGATGGGCAGAAAGCCCTGCCGCTCGGTGCGCAGGATGGCGAGGTCCAGCAACTCGGCCGGGCTGGCCTCATCCGGCCAGGGCCGGCGGGTGTGGCGCAGGGGATGCTGGTCCAGCCCGGGCCAGAGGGTGAGGGTCCAGACAAAGCGCTCCCAGGCCTCGCCCGCACTCACCAGGCGCAGCAGCTGAGGGCCTGCGGCTTGCACGGTCTGGCTGTCGGCCACCGGGGCATGGACGCTGCGGAAGTCCTGGCCCACCTTCTCGGCCGGATCCCAGTGCGAGGGCAGGCAGACCGCCATCCAGGGCAGGCTGGCCGTGGCCGCATCGATGAGGGCGAAGTCTTCGACTAGGCTGAGGCTGAGCAGGCCGGCGGCGCGATGGTCGGCCGGCAGGGCTTCAAGCACGGCCCTGGCATCCGCATGGGCAATCGCATGGGCAACCGCTGTGGCCTGCAGGTCGCCGGCGGGTGTGCAGCTCAGGCCCAGGGCCGGGCTGTGCAGGCGGCCCTCGGACCAGGCCAGTGCCTCGGGGCAGTGCCGCATCGCTGCCTTGGCCACGCGGCGCAGCGCCGGGACGATGGCGCTGCCGGGCAGGCCGACCATGCAATGTGGCCTCAGGTCGCCAGGGCGTCGGTGGGCCTCAAGCTCCTGCTGCAAGGCGGCCAGCTTGGCGGCGAAGGCTGCCGAGCCGGGTGGTGCGGCATGGGCGGCGGGCGTGTCCGGGGCGACACGGCGCAGCCCGGGCTGCATGCGGAAGGGCGTGCTGATCGCGCGGGGGTCAAACGGCATGGGCGGGGACGGGGGGCATGGGCCGGCATGATGCCAAAGGGGGCGAGCCCGGCCTTGATGGCCGCCAGAGCGCATGCTGATCGGGGCGGATCGGGGGCGGATCGGGGGCGGATCGGCGGCAGATCCGAGGCCGGACCGGTGAGCGGGGCAGCATCGGCGAAAATCGCCCCATGCCCTCCGACACCCTCACGTCCGCCGCCGCCGTCACGGCGACCGCCCCCAAGATTGGTTTTGTCTCCCTTGGCTGCCCCAAGGCGCTGACCGACTCCGAACTCATCCTCACCCAGCTCAGCGCCGAGGGTTATGCCACCAGCAAGACCTTCCAGGGCGCCGATCTGGTGATCGTCAACACCTGCGGCTTCATCGACGATGCGGTGAAGGAGAGCCTGGACACCATCGGCGAGGCCCTGGCTGAAAACGGCAAGGTCATCGTCACCGGCTGCCTGGGCGCCAAGGCCGGTGACGGTGGGGGCAATCTCGTCAAGCAGATGCACCCGGCGGTGCTGGCCGTGACGGGGCCTCATGCCACGCAGGAGGTGATGGACGCGGTGCACCAGCATGTGCCCAAGCCGCATGATCCCTTCGTCGACCTGGTGCCGGCCGCAGGCGTGAAGCTCACGCCCAAACACTACGCCTACCTCAAGATCAGCGAGGGCTGCAACCACCGCTGCAGCTTCTGCATCATCCCCAGCATGCGCGGCGACCTGGTCTCGCGCCCGGTGGGGGATGTGCTGAACGAGGCCCAGCGCCTGTTCGAGGGCGGGGTGAAGGAACTGCTGGTCATCAGCCAGGACACCTCGGCCTATGGCGTGGACGTCAAGTACCGCACCGGCTTCTGGAATGGCGCGCCGGTCAAGACCCGCATGCTCGACCTGGTGGCCAAGCTGGGCGAACTTGCCAGGCAGCACGGCGCCTGGGTGCGCCTGCACTACGTCTATCCCTATCCGCATGTGGACGAGGTGCTGCCGCTGATGGCCGAAGGCCTGGTGCTGCCCTACCTCGACGTGCCATTCCAGCATGCCCACCCCGAGGTGCTCAAGCGCATGAAACGCCCGGCCAGCGGCGAGCGCAACCTCGAGCGCCTGCTCAAGTGGCGCGAGACCTGCCCGGAGATCGTGGTGCGCTCCACCTTCATCGCCGGCTTCCCGGGCGAGACCGAGGAGCAGTTCCAGTATTTGCTGGACTTCCTGCAGGAGGCCCGGATCGACCGTGCCGGCTGCTTCGCCTATTCGCCGGTGACGGGGGCCTCGGCCAACGAGCTGGACGGTGCCCTGCCCGATGCCGTGCGCGAGGAACGCCGCGCCCGCTTCATGGCCGTGGCCGAGGCGGTCTCCACCGCCAAGCTGCAGCGCCGCATCGGCCAGACCCTGCAGGTGCTGGTGGACAGCGCCCCGGCCCTGGGCCGCAAGGGCGGGGTGGGGCGCACGTACGCCGATGCGCCGGAGATCGACGGCACGGTGAAGATCCTGCCGCCCACCAAGGCCTCGAAAACACTCAAGGTGGGCGAGTTCGCCCGTGTCAACATCGTCGGCACCGACGGCCACGACCTGATCGGCGCCCTGGTGTGAGCCAGGCCTGCGCCGGGTTCATCGATCCCGGCCGAGCCTGACACTTCCCGGACAGACACCCTGCCTCAGACACTCCGCCTCAGACACCTCGAATGAGCAGCCCCACCCCTCAGTCACCCGGCGCAGGCGCCACGAGTTCGATCTCGACCGACCTGATCAACCATCCCTACAAGCCGCCGGCCGACTGGGATGCCACGCCGGCCGGGGTGTTCAAGGCCTCGACGGTGTTCTTCCCGACCATGCAGGCCCTGCGCGAGCGCCGCTGGGTGGACAAGAGCGCCTACACCTACGGGCTCAAGGGCACGCCCACCACCTATGTGCTGGAGGAGCGCCTGGCCACGCTGGAAGGCGCCGAACACGTGATGCTGGTGCCCAGCGGCCTGGCCGCCATCACCCTGGTGGACATGGCCCTGCTCAAGGCTGGTGACCGCCTGCTGCTGCCGGACAACGTCTACGGCCCCAGCCTGGCCTTTGCCCAGCACGAGCTGGCGCACTGGGGCATCAGCCATGGCCGCTACGACCCCATGCAGCCCGAGAGCCTGGCGGCCCTGCTGACCCCCGAGGTCAAGCTGGTCTGGCTGGAGGCGCCGGGTTCGGTGACGCTGGAGTTCCCCGACCTGCGCGGCCTGGTGCGCCTGATCCGTGCCCGCGCCCCCCAGGCCCTCATCGCCCTGGACAACACCTGGGGCGCCGGCCTGGCCTTCAAGGCCTTCGAGCTCGGTGAGGCGGGCGAGACCCTGGGCGTGGACATCAGCGCCCATGCCCTGACCAAATATCCCTCGGGCGGAGGCGATGTGCTGATGGGCTCGGTGGCGGTGCGCGACCGCGCCCTGCATGACCGCCTGGCCTGGAGCCACAGCCGCCTGGGCTTCGGCGTGGGGGTGGACGATGTGGCCGCCGTGCTGCGGGGCCTGCCGACCCTGGAGCTGCGCTACCACTCGCAGGACCAGGCCGCCCGCCGCATCGCCGCCTGGTGCGCCGCTCAGCCGGCCTTCCGCCGCGTGCTCACGCCCACGCTGCCGGGCTCGCCCGGTCATGAACACTGGGCCGCGCTCTGCAACTCGGCGGCCGGCATGTTGACGCTGGAGCTGGATCCACGTTTCGGCCGCGACCGCGGCGATGCCTTCATCGAGGCGCTGCGGGTCTTCCGCATCGGCTATTCCTGGGCCGGGCCGGTCAGCTTGGCCGTGCCCTACGAGGCCCGCACCATGCGCAGCCTGGGCATACCCTACGAAGGCACGCTGGTGCGCCTGTGCATAGGCCTGGAGGCCGTGGACGACCTGATCGCCGACCTGGCGCAGGCCCTCAACGCCCTGGGGTGAGGGGATCCACCGAGCTGGGTGAAGCACCGGTGGGGTGGTGGGGCGCCAGATCCCTGACCAGTGCGGGCGCTGCGCTTCGGTTCAACCAGCGCAGCAGGGTGGCCAGCACCTGGGCGGGTTCCGCCGGCTTGGCCAGGAAGTCGTCCATGCCCGCGGCCAGGCAGGCAAGGCGGTCTTCCTCGAAGGCATTGGCCGTGAGTGCCACGATGGGGAGACCAACGCCCTGAGGGCGGGCGCGAAGCGCCCGGGTGACCTCGGCCCCGTCACTGCCCGGCAGGCGCATGTCCATCAGCACGAGGGCATAAGACGCGACGCCGGGGGGAGGATGGTCGAACAGGGCGAGAGCGGCACGGCCGTTGTCGGCTGCGACCACATGGAGGCCGGCGGCATCAAGCATCTCGCAGATCAGCGTGCGGCTCAGGGGGTCGTCCTCCACGAGCAGCACGGTCTGTCCGCCATGCCGGTCCCGCACATGCTGGCTGAGGGTGGCCACGTCCTGTGCCGCGATGGTTTCCAGCGCGGCCGGAACGGGCTCCACGCGCAGGGTGAAGCGGAAGCAACTCCCCCGCCCGAACTGGCTGCGGACGCTGATGTCTCCCCTCATGGCCAGGGCCAGGCGCCGGCTCAGTGCCAGTCCCAGCCCGGTGCCCCCATGGGCCCGCGTGGTTGAACCATCCACCTGCTCGAAGGGTTCGAAGATGCGGCCCAGGTCGGTGTCGGGGATGCCGATCCCGGTGTCCTCCACCTCGAAGGTCAGCACGCTGTGGCCGTCGTCGAGCCGGATGACCGGAAGAGCACGGAGCATCACCTCGCCTGCACGGGTGAACTTCACCGCATTGCCCGCCAGGTTCATCAGCACCTGGGTGATACGGACCCGGTCGCCCCAGAACCGCTGGGCATGAAGCCCCGGGGGAATCTGCAGACGCAGCTGCAGGCCATTGCGGGCCGCCATCACCTCGACGGCATCGTGCACGCCCTGTAGCAGACTGCCGAGTTCGAAAACGTCCAGCCTCAGGCTGAGCTTGCCGGCCTCGATGCGGGCGATGTCGAGCACATCATTGATGGTCTCCAGCAGGTGGGTGGCGGCAGCGGCACCCTTGCGAAGCAGCTCGGCCTGGCGCTCGTCGGTGGCCCGCCGCTGAGCCAGGTGCACCATGCCCATGATGCCGTTCAGCGGGGTGCGCAGTTCATGGCTCATGTTCGACAGGAACACTGACTTGGCCCGATTGGCCGCTTCAGCGGCCTCCTTGGCCACCTGCAGATCAGCGGTCCGCGCCGCCACCATGGCCTCCAGATGCACCTGGTGCTCGCGCAGGGCCGCCTCGGCGGCACGACGCCGGCTGGCGTCGATGCCGACGCCCACCGCATAGGCCTTGCCGCCGATGTCGACCCGGACTGCGGTGAACTGGTGCGGGACGCCCCGCCCGTCACGCGCCAGGATCCGGCCTTCCAGCTGGAGATGTTCGCCCTCGAAACATCGGCCGATATTGGCTTCGACAAGCGCTCGTTCTTCCGCGGCGAAGAAGGCCTGGATCTGGAGGCCGGCGATCTCGTCCCGAGAGTAGCCGGTGAGGTCTTCGAGATGGTGGTTCCAGCGCACGCAGTGCCCGCTGCGCTCGAACAGGCAGAGAATGCCGGGCAGGGCGTTGATCAGGTCGGCGGAGAAATGTCGCTCCTCCTCCACGAGCCGTTCCTGCTCGGCCTGGGCCGAGATGTCGCGCGCGGAGATCACCAGGCAGTCCTGCTGTTCGATGCGCACGGCGGTCATGGACAGCAGCACCGGAAAGACCTCTCCGCTGCGGCGACGGAAGCTGGTGCGGTAGTTGACCAGGCGCGGACTGGTGCCCAGCGCCTCCAGCAAGGCCTGTCTCGCCTGGGCCGACCCCCAGGTGTGCAACTCCTCGGAGGTCCGGCCGATGGCTTCCTCGGCGAGGTGGCCCATGTCGCGCGTGTAGGCCTCGTTCACGTCCAGGAAGCGGCCGCTGTCCTTCTCGGTGATGACGGCGATGTCGGGTGATGTCCGGAACACGGTGGCGAACTTGCGCTGCGCGCGCTCTGCCTCGCGGCGTGCCGCAAGGAGGCGCAGGAACGTGCCGAGTGCCAGCAGCAGGAGCAGCACGGACAGCAGGATCCACAGCGTCTGCTGGTGGCGTTCCAGCAGGGATGGCGGGCGATTGACGATCAGGCTGCCTGCCGGCAGCTGGTCCGGGGCGATGCCATGGCGCAGCAGCTGGTCGAAGTCGAAGGCCCAGAGGTTGGGGCTGGCGAGCAGGCCGGGTATCGTGGCCTGGTCGTGTCCACGTTCCAGCAACTGGATGGCCAGGCCGGCCGCGGCACGGCCGTGTTCGCGCAGGTCCACCAGACGCCCACCGACGATGCCGCTGCCCAGGTTGAATCGCCAGCCGCCATAGATCGGCAGCGCGGAGCGGGCCGCCAGCGACTGCAGTGCCGCGACGCTGGAAACCCGGCCACCATCGGCCGTCGGCACGAAGGAGGCGAAATAGAGGGCCAGGGCAGCGCCCGTGCCCTCCTGCGCCCGGGATGCCGTTTCGACCTGAAGGCGGTCGGACAGCTCCTGCAGGCTGCGGCCGATGAGCCATTCCACCTGCCAGGTGTCGCCCGCCGCAGACCTGGCCTTCAGGGCCGTCTCCAGCTCCTGCCGGTTCATCTGTCCCGTCATGCTTGCATCGGTGATGGCCAGCAGCCGGGTGGCGCCCGGGTGCAGCCGCCGCATCAGGGCCAGGGTGTCGGCAAAACTCGGTCGTTCGTCCACGCCGTGGAGCCAGGGCCGTCCATCCAGGCGGCTGGCCTTGAAGGCATTCGTGCCGGCAAAGACCGTGGGCGTGCCGCTGAAGTAGGGCTGGCCCTGATCGGTCACCACATCAAAGGCCTGGTCATCGGTCAGGTAGACCAGGTCGAACTGGCGCGAGGCATATTTGTGATGCAGCAATAGGCGCACAAAGGCGTCGTGCGCCGGGCCGCTGTAGTCCTTGGCGTCCAGCTGATCGATGCGAATCTCGACGTCGGGCAACTGGCGACGCAGGACCTCGACGAAACCGCCCACCAGTTCATCGGTGCCCGGATAGCCGGCATGGTAGGCATTGAGCACCAGCACCCGCGGCGGCACGGAGGCCGCCCCCGCGGGCTGCGCCAGCGCCAGCCAGGCTGCTGGCCATAAGGCCAAGACCAAGGCCAGGGCACGCTGCGCCCATCGCCTTGACCAGGGAGTCTGCGACGGGCGCGCTGCCGCGACGCGGTGCTGCCGATCAGCGTGGGGCATCACCAGGGGAGGTCCAGAACGTGGCCATGGCCGCAAAAGGGAAGTGCCTAGGGGTGGAGGGAGGAGCACACCGACGATGTCAGGATCGTTGCCGGGCACTGGCACGGATCCTGGCCTGCAGGGCATTGGTCAGGCAGCGACGCGCTCGTGCGTCGCCGCGGCATACCCACGCGGGGTATGCCATCCTGAAGGAAGGCCGGCCGGATTCCTCTCCGGAGTCTCCCGAGGTTGATGCGGCTCCCCCCGGGATGGCGGTGGCGGCCGCGGCGTGACAGGCCGCAGGCGACGGCCATCCCGGCCGCCCAAGCCTGATCCGGCCAGGCACCGGACCTCGGCAGCTCAGCCGAAGTGGCCGGACGCTGCGAATTGATCCGTCGCGGTGACCAAGGCGCGGGCGATGCCCGGCTCGTAGCTGGAATGCCCGGCGTCGGGGACGACCGTCAGGCGGGCCTGTCCACCGGCCGCGGCATAGGCGTCCGCCAGCGCATGGGCATAACGCACCGGGCAGATCACGTCATAACGGCCATGGACGATGGCCGTGGGCAGGTGGGCGATCTGAGTCACGCCTTCCAGCAACTGGCCGGGGCGCAGAAAGGCCTGGTGCAGGAAGTAGTGCGCCTCCAGCCGGCCCACGCCCAGGGCCACGGCGTCGCTCTCGAAGGCATTCACCGTCTCGGGGTTGGGCAGCAGGTGCAGGCAGGCGCCTTCATAACGGCTCCAGGCCCGGGCCGCTGGCAGGGTCACGGCCGGGTTGGCATCGAAGAGCTGGCGGGCATAGGCCTGCAGCAGCTGATCGCCCTCGCGGTCTGCGGGTGCGACCTGGGCGGCAAAGGCCTCCCATTCGCGCGGGAAGAACTGGCGGATGCCGTGCAGCCACCAGTGGATCTCCTCGGCCGTGCCCAGCCAGATGCCGCGCAGCACCAGGCCCAGGCAGGCCTGGGGATGGGCCTGGGCATAGGCCAGGGCCAGGGTCGAGCCCCAGGAGCCGCCGAAGACCAGCCAGCGCTTGATGCCGAGCAGCTTGCGCAGGGCCTCGATGTCGGCGATCAGGCGCTGGGTGTCGTTCTGCCTGAATTCACCCAGCGGCGTGGAGCGTCCGGCGCCACGCTGGTCGAAGAGCACGACGTGATACCGCGAGGCATCGAAATAGCGCCGGCTGCGCGGTGAACAGCCGCTGCCCGGCCCGCCGTGCAGGAAGACCACCGGGATGCCGGCCGGGTTGCCGCAGGTCTCCCAGTGCAGCTCGTGCAGGTCGTCGACCTTGAGCCGGCCCTGACGCAGCGGCTCGACGGGCGGGTGGAGGATGACGTCGAGCGGGTCGACCGGCGGAACGGGAGGCGGAGCGGGAGGCGGGGCAACTGGATCCATGGCGTGGCCCTCACTCCTTCGCGGCCGAGGACACCTTGTGGCGCATCAGCCGGCCCTGTTCGCGTTCCCACTCGCGGTCCTTGATGGTGTTGCGCTTGTCGTGTTCGGCCTTGCCCTTGGCCAGGGCCATGTCCAGCTTCACCAGGCCACCTTTGTAGTGCAGGTTGAGCGGCACCAGGGTGTGGCCCTTCTGCTCGACCTTGCCGATCAGGCGGCGGATCTCGGCCTTGTGCATGAGCAGCTTCTTGGTGCGGTCGGGCTCGGGCCGCACATGGGTGGAGGCGCTGCGCAGGGCGTTGATGCGCAGGCCGATGAGGAAGAGCTCGCCGTCCTTCACCACCACGTAGCCGTCGGTCATCTGTACCTGGCCGGAGCGTATGGCCTTGATCTCCCAGCCGTTGAGCACGATGCCGGTCTCGAAGCGCTCCTCGATGTGGTAATTGAAGAAGGCCTTCTTGTTCTCTGCGATGGTCATGGTGGCGGCGGAAAGGGGGCGGCCGGGCAGGGCGGAAAGCGCGATGGGCCGGCCTAGAATGGCCCGCGAGTATGAAGCACGTCAAGAAGTCCATCCTCCTCTGGTATTCGCCCCGCGAGATGTATGACCTGGTGGTCGGGGTCGAGGACTATCCCAAGTTCCTGCCCTGGTGCCAGAAGGCCGAGGTGAGCGAGGCCGACGAACACGGCATGCTGGCCCGCCTGCATCTCTCCTATGCCGGCGTGAAACACGCCTTCAGCACCCGCAACAAACATGTGCGCGACGAGCTGGTGCACATGCAGCTGGTGGACGGGCCCTTCTCGCACCTGGAAGGCCAGTGGCGCTTCGTGCCCCTGGGTTCGGCCGCGCCGCATGGCGGGCCGGGTGCCAGTCCGCAGGCCTGCCGGGTGGAGTTCGAGCTGAGCTACGAGTTCTCCAGCCGCATGCTGGAGGTGGCCGTGAGCCCGGTGTTCGACCGCATCGCCAACACCTTTGTCGATGCCTTCGTCGCCCGGGCCGAACAGATCCATGGGCCCCGCTGAGCCCGAAACTTCAGCCGCTGCGGGCCTGCCCCCTCTGCAGGTCACCGTGGCCTGGAGTGCCCGGCCACGCGAGGTGAGGCAGCTGCCGCTCGTACTGCCCGCCGGCAGCACGGTGGCGGACGCGGTGCAGGCGGCCGCACCCGCCTGGCTGGCCGATGGGTTGCCCGCGGAGGGCTGGGTGGCTGCGCGCTGGGGCCGCAAGCTCGGCCCGGACAGCGTGCTGGTGGCAGGCGACCGCATCGAACTCTGCCGCGGCCTGCAGGTCGACCCCAAGGAGGCCCGTCGGCTGCGCTACCAGGCCCAGGGCCCGAGGCGGCGCCAGCCTACGCGGGGTGCCCGCAGGGCGACTGCCGCATTGCCTGAAGGCTCGGCCGCCACGGCAGACATCGAAGCCGATCAGGCACCAGGTTCCTGAGCCTGGTGTCCCTTCCTGTTCGAGAAGGCCGCCGGACTTCAGCGGCAGTCGCTGGCGGCGATGCTGCGGGCCCGCTCCATCTCGATGGCACGTTGCTGGTCGTCCAGCACCTCGCGTTCACCACGGGCATTGAGGCGGGCCATGCGGGCGCCATCCTGAAGGAGGCGGATCTGGTCACGGGCGAGCTGGCAGTTCTCGGCCCGGCTGCGGGCGGCCAGCTCGTCGGCTCGCTGGCGCTGGGCCGCTTCGAGGTTGCGGCGTGCGGCCTCTTCCGCGTCGGCCTTGGCAACACCCGCCTTGCGCCGCAGGTCGGCAGCCGAGGCGGCTGAGGCGGCGCTGTCCGCGGCCGCCTTGGCGGCGGCCGTCGCGGACGTCTGCAGGGGCAAGAGCACCACACCGCCAGCCCCACCAGGCCGCTGCAGCACATTCTTGTCCGGGATGCTGGCCGGCGGTGGCCGGTCGGAATATTGGATCTGGCCCTGGGCGTCGCGCCATTTCCATTGCGCCGATGCCGGCAGCGCCCACGTCAGGGTGGCCAGCAGGCAGGCGACGAGCAGCAGGGGCCGGCAGGGCGGCCGGGCGGAAGAGGCAGAGGCAGGGCGGCGCAACATCGTGGGACGAGTGTAGGAGGGCTGCGGGGAGGTGTTCCTGGCCCCGGGCACGTATTTTCATTTCATCTGGCTGTCACGCAACGAAGGCCACCCCTCAGATCACTTCCCGGCCCGCAACTCGGGTCACCTGCCACCGTCCTTGCCGATGCCGAAC
>JBJOKP010000026.1:0-11157 GCA_046046045.1 Pseudomonadota bacterium
CCAGGCCTCACGGCCCCCTTCCAGGCAGGCGCTGCGCGGCGGGTAGACCATGTTGTCGCACTCGCTGTAGAGGCAGACCCAGTGCGGCCGGTCACGCTCGGGCTGGCCGGCCTCGAAGTCCGCCAGCTCGCGCAGCCAGGCGCTGCCGGTCTGCATCTGCCGCGCCGACGGCCCCAGGCCCCACCGTGCCACCTCGGTGCCATGGTGGGGGCAGGCCAGGCCGACGATGTCCAGTGGCGCGGCCAGCCGGCCGGCCCGCGCACCCTGGCGGCTGCGCTCGCGCAGCCAGGCCCGCACCACCAGCCCGCCCATGCTGTGGCAGACGATGACCGGCGCATGGCCGGTGGCCTGGAAGAGGCGGCGGAATTCGGCCTCCACCTGCACGGCATAACTGTCCAGATCCGCCAGGGCCGGGCTCAGGCTCACGCAGACATAGGGACGACCCAGGGCGCGCAGGCGCCGTGTCCACGGTCCCCAGAAGCCCCCGCTGCACATGAAGCCGTGCACGAAGAGGATGCCGCGACCCTGGGTGCGACCTGGCGCGAGCGGATCGGCCGGCAGCTGGGCCAGCTGGGCCGCGCCCGACCAGGGCTGGTGCCAGGCGTAGGAGCGGCTGCACCAGCCCACCTCGGCCCACCAGGCCCGCCACCAGGCGGCGCGGCCCGGCGCTGGCAGGCTGGTGTCGCCCGCCGCCACGCGGCGGCGTGCCGCTGCGGCAGCGAGAAAAAACTGCAGGCCCAGCCAGGGCAGGTGCAGCAGCAGGCCCGCCGCCACCAGCCCACCGGCCCACAGGGCATCGCCTGGGTCGCCCCGAAGGACCAGGGCCGTGGCCGCCGCGGCCAGCAGGGCCAGCCAGGCCAGTTGCATCACTCTCTGTGCGGTCTGCCACTTCATTGACGAACTCTCGATTCTCTGCCCTGGGTGAAGCCCTGGATGGCGTGCTTGCTGCCTGCCTGGTCGCGGGCGGGACACCGGAGGCAGCCCGCAGGCCCACCACCCGGGTCAGGTGGCCGATTGTCTAGTGCAACTACCGAGCCAACTTCCGGGCCGACCCGCAGAACATGGCGAGCCCTACGGAGCCCCCGCATGAACGCTGTCCTGCAGTCCACCGCCCAGAGCCCGGCCCCGGCCACCCACCCTTGGCTGGCCCAGTACCCGGCCGGTGTGCCGGCAGAGATCCCGGCCGGCCTCCATGGCAGCCTGGTCGACCTGCTCGAGCAATCCTTCCACCGCCATGCCGACCGGCCGGCCACGGTCTTCATGGACCAGACCCTGCGCTTCCGCGACCTGGACGAGCAGTCCCAGGCCCTGGGCGCCTGGCTGCAGTCGCTGGGCCTGGCCCGCGGCGCCCGGGTGGCGCTGATGATGCCCAACGTGCCGCAATACCCGGTGGCCATCGCCGCCGTGCTGCGGGCCGGCTATGCGGTGGTGAACGTCAACCCGCTCTACACCGCGCGCGAACTGGCCCACCAGCTCAAGGATTCCGGTGCCGAGGCCATCATCGTGCTGGAGAACTTCGCCCACACCCTGGAGGAGGTGGCGCTGGAGGTGCCGGTGCGCCATGTGCTGCTCACCGGCCTGGGCGACAGCCTGGTGCTGTGGCGCCGCCAGCTGGTCAACTTCGCCGTGCGCCACGTGAAGAAGATGGTGCCCGAATACCGCCTGCCCGTGGGTGAGGACCATGGCGTGACCCGCAGCGTGACGCGCTGGCACCAGGCCCTGGAGCGTGGCGCCGGCCTGCGCCTCAACCGCGTGGCCGTGGGCGAGGACGAGGTCGCCTTCCTGCAGTACACCGGCGGCACCACCGGCGTGAGCAAGGGCGCCACCCTGCTGCACCGCAACGTGGTGGCCAACATCCTGCAGACCGAGGCCTGGTTCAAGCCCACGCTGCAGACCCTGGGCGACAGGCAGCTCACCGTGGTCTGCGCCCTGCCGCTGTATCACATCTTCGCGCTCACCATCTGCTGGTTCATGGGCGCCCGCCTGGGCATGCGCAACCTGCTGATCCCCAACCCGCGCGACCTGCCCGGCCTGGTCGCCACCCTGGGCCGGCACAAGGTCAACATGTTCCCGGCGGTGAACACCCTCTTCAACGCCCTGGCCAACGACCCCGACTTTGCCCGGCTGGACTTCTCCGGCCTGGTGGTCAGCAACGGCGGGGGCATGGCGGTGCAGCAGGCCACGGCCGAGAAGTGGTTCCGCATCACGGGCTGCCCGATTGCCGAGGGCTACGGGCTGTCGGAAACCTCACCCGTGGCCACCAGCAACCGGCTGGACCTGAAGCAGTTCAGCGGCACCATCGGCCTGCCCGTTCCCTCCACCGAGATCAGCATCCGCGACGATGATTTCCGCGAGGTCGCCCAGGGCGAGCCGGGCGAGATCTGCATCCGCGGCCCGCAGGTCATGGCCGGCTACTGGAAGCGACCGGACGAAACCGCCAAGGTCATGAGCGCCGATGGCTGGTTCAAGTCGGGCGACGTGGGCGTGATGGACGAGCGTGGCTACATCCGCATCGTCGACCGCAAGAAGGACATGATCCTGGTCTCGGGCTTCAACGTCTATCCGACCGAGATCGAGCAGGTGGTCAACCTGCACCCGGGCGTCACCGAATGTGCGGCCGTGGGCGTGCCGGACAGCCACTCGGGCGAGGCGGTCAAGCTCTACGT
The DNA here is from genome assembly GCA_046046045.1 of Pseudomonadota bacterium. GTDB lineage: Bacteria > Pseudomonadota > Gammaproteobacteria > Burkholderiales > Burkholderiaceae_C > Sphaerotilus. The sequence continues at coordinate 2,667 of JBJOKP010000026.1, forward strand.
GGTCAAGAGCGACCCCACCCTTTCGGAAGACGACCTGAACCGCTACTGCCGCGAAAACTTCACCGCCTACAAGCGTCCCAAGTACATCGAGTTCCGCGACGACCTGCCCAAGAGCAACGTCGGCAAGATCCTGCGCCGCGAACTGCGCGGCAGCTGAGGCGCTGGGCCTGGGCCTGGGCCTGACCCCAGGCTCACGCACACGCTCAGGTTCAGGCCGTGGCCTCGCCGCCCTGGTTGAGCACCTTCCAGAGCTCGGCCTCCAGGGTGATGAGGTCCTGCACCGCCGTGCACTGCTTGAGCGTGGCGCCCACCAGCTGGCCACGGGTCATGGCATTGGCCGCGGCGCGCTTGACGATGACCTTGGCGATGGGCCCGAGCTGGCGCACCAGCACGGCGGTCACGCGGTCGGGATCGTCGGCCCGCACGGGGGCCTGGGCCCCTGTGGCCGGCGAGCGCGCCGGCACGCCGTCCGCTAGATCGCCCCAGCCGGTGGTCAGGCCATCCAGGGCGCCCGGCGTGGTCGATCCGTCAGCCAGGCCGCCGGGCTGGGTGCTGCGGCCAAAGCCCGAACCGATCTCGCCCTGGATGAAGCGTTCGCGCTCCATCTCGTTGCTGATGGCGGTGGAGAGCGCCAGGCGCAGGTCCTCGGCATTGGCATGTTTCTGGGCACCGCGGTGCACCAGCACCCGGGCCACCGGTCCCACCAGGCGCGCCAGGTCGCGCTCGATGCGGCCCAGGGCATCGGCGGTCCACCCGGCCGGCACGGCGCGGCGCAGGAGGGTGGGGCTCTCGCCGGTGGGCAGGGTGGGCGGGCCGAACTGGCTGGGCTGGGTGGGCGCATCGTCGCCCACCAGGCGGGTGATCTGGTCCTCGGGCACCGTATCGAGCAGGCTGTTGCGCGAGCTGCGGAAGCCCGGGCTGCGCGTGCCCGGCCCCATCCTGCTCAAGGTGCCGCTGACGCTGCCGACGGCGCCGTGCCGACCGGCCACCGGCAGGGTGGGCGCGGCCAGCAGGCGGTGAGCGGGCAGGGCATCGGGCACCTTCTGGCCGGCCAGGTCCAGCAGGGTCTCGCGAAACAGGCGGGCGCTGGCGAAGCGCTGCTCGGGCTTCTTGGCCAGGGCGCGCATCAGCACCTCGTTGAAGCGGCGCGAATCGGCCTCCTGGCCGGCGCCGAAGTCCAGCGGCTTGGGCTCCTCGTACACCACCTTGTACATGACGGCCTCGTCCGTGCCGCCAAAGGGCATGTGGCCAGTCAGCAGCTGGTAGAGCACCACGCCGGCGGCAAAGATGTCCACCCGCCGGTCGATGTCCCCGCCGGTGTATTGCTCGGGGGCGATGAAACCCGGCGAGCCCACCACGGCATTGACCCGCGTGAGCTGGCTGGAGGATTCGATGCGAGCGATGCCGAAATCGGTGATCTTGAGCCTGCCGTCGTCCGACACCAGCAGGTTGGCCGGCTTGATGTCGCGGTGGATGACGCCGTGCATATGGGCGTAGTGCAGGGCATCGAGCAGCTGCACCATGAGGCAGAGCACCTCGTCGCGGCGGAAGCGTGGCGCCCGGGCGATGTACTGGCGCAGGCTGTAGCCGGCCACGTATTCCATGGCGATGAAGGCGCAGCCCGGGTCCTCGCCGAACTGGTAGACCGAGACGATGCCGCGGTGGTTGAGCCGGCCGGCCGCCTGGGCCTCGACCTTGAAGCGCTCGACGAAGGGCATGTCGGCGCCGCCGTTTTCCAGCAGGCCCTTGTGGATGGTCTTGATCGCCACCGGCCGGTCCAGCATGGGATCGTGGCCGAGGTAGACCATGCCCATGGAACCCGAGCCGATCACGCCGCGGATCGGGTAGGGCCCGATGCGTTCGGGCAGGGTTTCGGCCGCGGCCGGTGCGGCGGTCTGCGTGGGATCGAGGCGGGACATGGGCAGGCCTTCGCGTCTCAGGGCTCGGGACGGGGGAGCGGGTCGGGTCTCGTCAGGCTTCGAGCATCTTCATGGCCTGCTCCAGGCTGCGCCGCATGCGCGCGAAGGAGGCCGCCAGCACGCCGATCTCGTCCTTGCCCGCGCCGGCAAACTCGGGCGCCTCGAGCTCGCCCAGGCTGACCCGGTCGGCCAGGCTGGACAGCCGCGTCACCGGCCGGATCACCAGGGTCCAGAGCATCAGGTTCAGCACCAGGCCAATGGCGATGAAGATGCCCAGCATGGAGGCCATGAAGACCTCGAAGGTCTTCTGCGCCCGGGCCAGCGGCACACTCATGGGCACCGAGACCAGCTGCACGCCCACCACCTCGTTCATCTGCCAGCCAAAGCCGTTGGCCGCACCGTATTTCTCGATCATGGGCCGGGGCGCGGCCTCCACCGTGCTGTGGCAGGCCAGGCAGGCCGGGTCGACGATGCGCATGGGCCGGGCGATGTAGAGCATGCGGCCCAGCGGCGTCTCGCGTTCGCCGATCAGTTCCTTCTGCTCGCCGGCGCTGCGGAAGCGGTTGATCAGGTCGGCCTCCCATTCCACCGCCCGGTCGCGCGGGTTGGTGGGGTTGAGCGTGGCTTCCTTGTAGCTGTACTGCGGGTAGGCCTTGGCCAGCTGGGCCAGCACCTCGGTGGCGGCAAAGGCGGGCACCGATTCGGGCAGGAAGCTGTACTTCATCTGCGTCTCGAGCAGGGGCTTGATCTTGCGGCTGGTGTAGCCGCGCACCGCCTGGGCCTTTTCCATGGTCAGGCGGGCGTGTTCCAGGATCTCGTCCTGCGCATTGCGCTGCAGCAGTTCACGCGAGACAAAACCTGCCCCGCCCAGGCCCAGGACAAAGACCAGCAGGAAGATCAGGTTGAACTTGAGCAGCAGACGCATGGTGATCACTCCGGATCGGGGCAGGACCCCGGCTTCGGCTTGGAGACGGTGTGGGGGGATGGAAACGGATGGGCACGCAGGCCGGCGGGCATCGGATCAGACCTGCTCAGTGGGACGCCGCACCGCCCCGCACGGGCGGCTGGCGCTCACCCGCCAGCGGGCGCTCCCATTCCGGGTGACGGGCCAGATTGTTCTGCACGGAAGTGCGGAAATTTGCATCTCCGAGTCGCGACCGCAGTTGTTCCACCATCGCAGCCCGCAATAGGGGCTCGCCGCGCAGCCAGGACGCCACATCGGCGTAGTTCAGGTCGCCTTGCGGCGAAGGCGGCATGCCACGCTCGGCATATCGGGCCACCCGGCTGGGCAGGGCATCGCGGAAAGCCACCGGCAGCCGGCCGAGAAAATCGCTCGAGGGTCGGGAGGTCAGCACCGGCCGGTCGCCACCCTGGCGGCTGAAGAAATCGTCACCCTTGAGGGACCAGTGGCGCAGCGGTTCACTGCGCTCGGTCACCTTGAGCACGCCGGCCTCGACGAAGAGATCCAGGGTCGACGGCCCATCCTGCCCGGCGTCGCCCACCTGGAACACCGCCGTGGCAGTCGTGCCGCTGAGCTTGCCGTCGCCTGCCTCGTGGCTGAACCTGACGCCGGGGGTGACAAATTCGGAGCTGCTGGCCGCCGGCTGGTGCAACTTGAACCAGCCCTGCAGCAGATAGGCCCGCGGCAGGCCTGGCTGGCCACGCCGCGCCAGCCAGTGCGGCTGCACCATGGCTCGGGCGTTGTCGGCCAGGGCCAGACGGCTGCCATCGCCGAACTCGATCTGCACCACGCTGCCCTTGGGCGCCTCGACGATGTCGTCAGGCTGCAGCCTCACCCCTTCGAGCAGGCCATAGCGGGTGCTGCCACGGTAGAGCAGGGCCGGCCCATCGACGATGCCCACCAGGCCGGCAGCCCGCTGCAGTACCGCAGCCTGGGCCGCGCCACTGCTGACGGCCGAGACAGACGGCGCTGGGGCCGAAGCCGCACCCGTGGGCGATTGCAGCACCGGGCCTAAGCCTCCGCGAGCCTGGCTCTGGGTGGTGGCACCCGCCAGCGTCAGCAGGATCAGTACCGACCACGGCAATCCGGATCGCCGCTGCGGCCGGCTGGACAGGGATGCAAGATGAGAAACGAGCCTGATCACTTTGGGTTGGAAAAGGTTGCGCGGCCGTCCGCCGGTCGGCGCCCGGCCTGAGCCCTGAGGGGGCCGGGACAAGTCTGTGGATGGCTGTCTGAACAAGCGCCAGCTTGTCCACAGGGTCGGCCGCCTTGGTCGTCTTGTCACCATTGTCAGGCCTAGCCGTACCGTGTCTGCCCACAGACTCATTCGGTCACCAAATGACTGTCACACCTAGGGAAATCCCGTTTGTCCACAGGCAAGCGGGGTCTCTACTACAAGTACCACTGAGAAATAAAAGCTTCTGAAGAATAAGTCTTGAACCAGTTCTACCGGCCGCCTGGGGCGTGTCCGACCGGTTCAGGACCTCCCGGCACCCCACATCTGCCGGGATCAACCGGCCGCAGTCCCGGGCCCTTGCTGCCACGAATTCCAAGGAGCGCACACGATGATTTCGGTGAACGTCAATGGCCAGGCCCGTCAGGTGGATGCCGAGCCCGATACCCCGCTGCTCTGGGCCCTGCGCGAGCAGCTGGGTCTCACTGGCACCAAATATGGCTGCGGCATCGCCCAGTGCGGCGCCTGCACCGTGCACATCGACGGCGAGGCGGTGCGCTCCTGCGCACGGCCGCTGGCCAGCCTGAACGCCGGCCAGAAGGTCATCACCATCGAGGGCCTGGCCCCCAACGCCAGCCACCCGCTGCAGAAGGCCTGGGCCGAGATGGATGTGCCGCAGTGCGGCTTCTGCCAGTCCGGCATGTTGATGGCCGCTGCCGCCCTGCTCAAGACCAAGCCCCGGCCCACGGATGCCGACATCGACGCCGCCATCACCAACATCTGCCGCTGCGGCACCTACAACCGGGTGCGTGCCGGCATCAAGCGCGCGGCCGGCCTGACCACGGCCGCGGCCAGCGGCATCCACATCGTCGAAGGCTGAGAGGAGCACCGCCATGGCATCCGCACACAACCGCCTTCCCGTCGACGTCCCCGCTGATCTTGGCCAGGCCGATCCGGCCCGGCGCCGCTTCTTCCGCCACGGTGCCGCTGCCGGCGGACTGATGGTGAGCTTCAGCATCCCGCTGCTCGGGCTGTCTTCGTCTGAATCTGCCCAGGCCGCCGGCGAGGCGCCGGCCGGTGAACTCAATGCCTGGGTGCTGATCAAGCCTGACGACCAGGTCGTCATCCGCATCGCGCGATCAGAGATGGGTCAGGGCAGCCTCACGGGACTTGCCCAGCTGGTGGCCGAGGAACTCGGCTGCGACTGGGCCAGGGTCAGCACCGAATACCCCACGCCGGGCGAAAACCTCAGGCGCCAGCGTGTCTGGCGCAACTTCTCCACCGGCGGCAGCCGCGGCATCCGCGAGTCCCACGAGTACGTGCGCAAGGGTGGCGCCGCCGCCCGCCTGCTGCTGGTGCAGGCCGCGGCCGAGCAATGGAAGGTGCCGGTGGCCGAATGCCGCGCCGCCCGCAGCCTGGTCACCCATGGCCCAAGTGGCCGCAGCCTGCGCTACGGCGAACTGGCCGCAGCAGCTGCGAAGTTGCCGGCCCCGGCCGACCCGGCGCTCAAGGATCCGAAGGACTGGACCATCGCCGGCAAGCCGCTCAAGCGTCTGGACACGCTGGGCAAGGTTGATGGCTCGCAGGTCTATGGCATGGACCTGCAGATGCCCGGCCTGCTCAACGCCGCCATCCGCGACTGCCCGGTCTTCGGCGGCAAGGTGAAGAGCTTCGACGCTGCCGCCATCGCCGCCAAGCCCGGCGTGAAGAAGGTGCTGCAGGTGGGCGACAGCGCCGTGGCCGTGGTGGCCGACACCTGGTGGCGCGCCAAGAGCGCGCTCGAAGCCCTGCCCATCGAGTGGGACGAAGGGCCCAATGCCAAGCTTTCCAGCGCTGACGTGGCCGCCACGCTGGCCGCCGGCCTGGACGCACCCCAGGCCGCGGTCGGCAACCAGAGCGGCGATGCCAAGGGCGCGCTGGCCAAGGCGGCGCGGGTGATCGAGGCCACCTACGCCTACCCGCACCAGAACCACGCCACCATGGAGACCATGAACGCCACGGCGCGCTGGACGCCGCAGCGCTGCGAGGTCTGGACGCCCACGCAGAACGGCGAGGCCGCGCTGGCGGCCACCTCCGAGGCCGCCGGCCTGCCGCAGGGCCAGTGCGAGGTCTACAAGCTGCACCTGGGCGGGGGCTTCGGCCGCCGCGGCGCGGTGCACGACTGGGTGCGCCAGGCCGTGCTCATCGCCAGGGAGATGCCCGGCACCCCGGTCAAGCTGATCTGGAGCCGCGAGGAGGACATGCAACACGGCCGCTACCACCCCGTCACGCAGTGCCGCCTCGAGGCCGGCGTGGATGCGGCGGGCAAGCTCACGGCCCTGCACATGCGGCTGTCGGGCCAGTCCATCCTGGCGGCAGTCTTCCCCGCCAATGTCAAGGACGGGCTGGATCCCGTGGCCTTCCAGGGCCTCAACAAGGGCGGCGCCGAGGCGGCCTTCGGCTACGACATCCCCGACCTGCTGGTCGACCACGCCATGCGCAACCCGCCGGTGCCGCCCGGCTTCTGGCGCGGCGTGAACCTGAACCAGAACGCCATCTACGTCGAGTGTTTCCTCGACGAGGTGGCCGCAGCCCTCAAGCGTGACCCGCTGGACCTTCGGCGCGAACTGCTCGCGAAGTCGCCCAAACACCTGGCGGTGCTGAACGCGGTGGCGGCCAAGGCCGGCTGGGGCCGACCGGCGCCGGACGTGAACGGCCAGAAGGTGTACCGCGGCCTGGCCCAGACCATGGGGTTTGGCAGCTATGTCGCGGCCTGCGCCGAGGTGTCGGTCAACAGCCAGGGCGAGCTGAAGATCCACCGCATCGTCGCGGCCACCGACTGCGGCCATGCGGTCAACCCGCAGCAGATCGAGGCCCAGGTGGAGGGCAGCTTCGCCTACGGCCTCTCGGCCGCGCTGTATGGCCAGTGCACGCTCAAGGACGGGCGGATCGAGCAGACCAACTTCCACACCTACCCGCCGGTGAAGATGGCCGATATGCCCAGGGTGGAGACCATCGTCATGCCCTCGGGCGGCTTCTGGGGCGGCGTGGGGGAACCCACCATCGCGGTGGCCGCGCCGGCCGTGCTCAACGCCATCGCCGCCGCCACGGGAGTGCGCATCCGCCAGCTGCCCGTCGGCGCGCAAAGCCTCAAGCCGGCGCGGACCTGAGGCTGCTTGAAGGTCTCGAAGGCATGGTGGCCAGTGTCGGCCTGCGTCAGCGCTCGGTGTGCCGGGTGCGGACGAGCTTGGCGCGGCTCGCCTGGGTCGCCGTGGCGGGCCTGTCCGGCATGACGCTGGCCCGGGCAGCCGAGCCTGAGCCGGTCTGGCAGGGGGATGCCATCGCCCTGCCCCTGACCGCCACCCCGGGCGACGCCCAGCGCGGCCGGGCCATCGTCGAAAGCCGCCAGAGCGGGCTCTGCCTGCTCTGCCATCCCCTCACGCGGGCCCTTGCCGGCGCTCAGGCGGCCCTGCAAGGCAATCTGGCCCCTCCCCTGGCCGGCAGCGGCCAGCGCCTCACCACGGGCCAGCTACGGGCCCGCCTGGTGGATAGCCGCCGCCTGCGGCCCGCGTCCGTCATGCCGGCCTACTTCGTCACCCTGCCGGCCGGCGAGGCTGCCGCTCCGCAGCGCATCGCCACGGCCTGGCAGGGCCGCCGCCTGCTCGACGCCCAGCAGATCGAGGATGTCATCGAGTTTCTTCAGACCCTCAAGGAGGAGGACTGATGCCGATTGCGACCCGTGGCGCCCGGCCCGGTCGGTCCGGGCGCCGCCGCTTGCTGCAGGGCCTCGCTGCAGGCGGCCTGCTCGGCCCGGCCAGCCTCTGGCAGGTGCAGGCCCAGGTGCTGCCCGGCCTGCCCAGCGATGGTGGGGCGGCTTTCCGCGCCGCCATCCGCGCCTGGATAGGCAACGACAGCCTGGTGCCGCAGACGGGCCGGGTGCAGGTCGAGATCGCCGAACTCATCGACAACGGCAATGCCGTGCCGGTGAGGCTGCGCGTCGCCAGCCCCATGACGCCGGCCGACCATGTCAGCGCCCTGGCCCTGTTTGCCGAACGCAACCCGCTGCCCGAGGTGATCTCGGTGCGCCTGGGTCCGTCGTCCGGCCGGGCCGAGTTCGGTACCCGCATCCGCCTGGCCACCAGCCAGCAGCTGGTGGCCCTGGCGCGGCTGAGCGACGGCAGCGTCTGGCAGCAGAGCCTCAAGGTCATCGTCACCCTGGCTGCCTGCCTGGAAGGGGACGGCGATGGCCCTTGAATCCACGCCCGCCCGCACCCTGGTGAAGGCACCGTCGCGCGCCCGGCGCGGCGAGGTCATCACCCTGAGCGCCCTCATCGGCCACGTGATGGAGACCGGCTTCCGCCCCGACGGCCAGGGCCGCACCGTGGCGCGCAACATCCTGCGGCGCTTCAGCTGCCACTACAACGGCGTGGAGGTCTTCGCCGCCGAACTGAACCCGGC
>JBJOKP010000027.1:0-10988 GCA_046046045.1 Pseudomonadota bacterium
GTCAGCGACTTCCCCGTCGAACGCATCTACCGCGACGTCCGCGTCTGCCAGATCTACGAGGGCACGAGCGATGTGCAGAAGATCTTGATCGGGCGGGCGCTGGGGTAATCCGCGCCGTTCCCGTCTTTCGCAAGCTCACACCGTCATCAGGTTGTCGATCACGTCGACCAGGTGGGCGGGGCTGAAGGGCTTCTGGACGTATTCGTCGGCGCCGGCAGCCTGGCCGATGAGGAGGTCGTTGCGGTGGCCGCGGCCGCTGACGATGACGATCTTGGCGTGGGCGGTGGGCTCGTAGGCGCGCAGGCGGCGGCAGAGTTCCAGGCCGTCCAGGGTGCCGGGCAGCATGATGTCCAGCAGCACCAGGTCGGGGTGGTGGGCCAGGGCAGCCTCCCAGCCGGCGGCGGCATCGGCCACCTCGATGAACTGGTGCTGCTCGGCGCGCTTGAGCGTGCGCGTGATGAGGCGGCGCAGCTCGGGCTGGTCTTCGACGACGAGGATCTTCATCGGGGTACTGCCTGGAGTGGATGGGCGTGGGGCTGACAGGGTCGGCCGGTGTATTCCACCTGCTCTTCGGCGGCCGGGCCATGACTTGTATGGGGGTTCCCCGCTGCGGTCCCGGGGCGCAGGTGGTCAGCGCGCACAAAGTCACGCCGGCGTGGCCCCGCGGGGCCGCCGACGCCGGATCAGCCCGCGTCCACCGCCCGGTGGCTCAGCCCTTCAGGCGCCGGTAGAGGGTGCGTTCGCTCAGGCCCAGGTGCTGGGCCAGGGCCTTGCGGGTGCCGCGCCAGTCAGCCGCCAGGGCCTGGAGCTGGGCATCGTCCAGCGCGGCCATGCCGGCGAGTGGCAGCGGGGAGCGCGCAGCGACCCCCGGGGGGACTTCGGCGCCCGGCATGGCGGACGCGGAGGCCGGCCACGGCGCCTCGCCCAGGCCGGCGGGCAGGTGCTGGGCCCGCACCTGGCCGTCGTCGGCATAAAGGCGGGCGCGCTCCAGCACATTGCGCAGTTCGCGCAGGTTGCCGGGCCAGGGGTGGCGTTTCAGGCGGGCCAGGGCCGCGGGCTCGATGGAGAGGCCGCCGAGCCGGCCCAGGGCGCCGCCGGGGCTGCGGCGCAGGAAGGAATCGACCAGCAGGGGGATGTCGTCCAGGCGCTCGCGCAGGGGCGGCAGGTGGATGGGAAAGGCGGCGATGCGGTAGTAGAGGTCGCGGCGGAAGCCGCCCTCCTCCACCATGCGCTCCAGCGGCTTGTGGGTGGCGGCGACCAGGCGGAAGTCGGCCTGCAGGCTCTCCAGCCCGCCGACGCGGCGGTAGCTGCCGGTCTCGATCAGGCGCAGCAGCTTGACCTGCATGGCCAGGGGCACGTCGCCCATCTCGTCGAGGAAGAGGGTGCCACCGGCGGCCGTCTCGACCAGACCCTTCTTGCGCGCCGTGGCGCCGGTGAAGGCGCCCTTCTCGTAGCCGAAGAGCTCGCTCTCGAACAGGGTCTCGGTGAGGCCGGAGCAATCGACCACCACGAAGGGGCCGCGGGCGCGGTCGCTGGCCTCGTGCACGGCGCGGGCGAAGAGTTCCTTGCCGGTGCCCGATTCGCCCAGCAGCAGCACCGGCAGGGCCGAGGGGCCGACGCGCTGCACCGCCTCCAGCGCGGCATTGAAGGCCGGGGCGCGGCCCACCAGGCCGTCGTGGCTGGCTCGGGCCGAGGCGCTGCGCACGACGGCCAGGCGCTCCACATAGGCCACCACGGCGCCGGCGGCGTCGAGGATGGGGCGCAGTTCCACGTCCACATGTTCTGGCCCGCGCGGGGTGTGGTGGATGTGCAGCACCCGGTCCGGGCCGCGCTGCTCGGCGGCCTTCTTCATGGGGCAGTGCTCGCCGGCCTGGTCGCAGGGCCGGTCGTAGTGATGGGAGACCTGGTAGCAGCGCTGGCCCAGGAAGCGCTGGCCGGGCATGGCGAACTGGCGGCGGTAGGCACTGTTGGCAGCCAGGATCTCGTACTCCGGGTTGAGCACGATGGCAGGCCTGGCCTCGTGATCCAGATAGGCCACCAGGGCCTGGAGCTCCGGCCGCACAGGCGGCATGGGCGGCATGGGCGGCATGGGCGGCATGGGCGGCGTGGGCGGAATCGGCGGAATCGGCGGGATCGGCGGTGAGGCTGGCTCGGACATGGTGGCACTTCCCGAGGCGCGGGCAAGGGTGGTCAGGCCAGGTGGCATGAAGCTGCCAGCGCTGCCAGGTTGGCAGAGATTCTGCCAGTGGCAGCTGCCAATACCCCGGTGGGAACCCTGAGCCACCACCGACAACGTCCGTGACATTCAATGAAATCAAGCACTTGGATGATCCAGCCTGGCCCGCATCAAGCTGGCACGGCACTTGATCTATGTCAGCCCCATCCGCCTGACCGGGGTTCGCCTGGCCAGCTTAGGCAGCGACTCACCCGCTCTGTCCTGTCCCCCCTCCCGCCGCGATCCAAGGAGACTCCATGACCACATCCACCACCACCCGGCTGCTGGTCGAATCCAGCTTCGACCCTGCCACCTGGACGGTGAGCTACATCGTCATGGACCGCGAAACCCGCCGCTGTGCCCTGGTGGACAGCGTGCTGGACTATGACCCCAAGTCCGGCCGCACCAGCACGGCCAGCGCCGATCGTCTGATCACCCGCGTGCGGGAACTGGGTGGCGAGGTGGACTGGATCCTCGAGACCCATGTGCATGCCGACCACCTCTCGGCTGCGCCCTACCTGAAGCAGCACCTGGGCGGCAAGCTGGCCATCGGCCGCCACATCACCACGGTGCAGAACGTGTTCGGCAAGCTGTTCAACGCCGGCACCGAATTCGCCCGTGACGGCAGCCAGTTCGATGCCCTGTTCGACGACGGCGAGGCCTTCACCATCGGTGGCCTGCGCGCCCAGGCCCTGCACACGCCGGGCCACACTCCCGCCTGCATGTCCTACCTGGTGGAGGACGGCGAGGAACTGGTGGCCTTCGTCGGCGACACCCTCTTCATGCCCGACTACGGCACGGCGCGCTGCGACTTCCCTGGCGGCGACGCCCGCACCCTCTACCGCTCCATCCGCCGCGTGCTCTCGCTGCCGCCGCAGACCCGGCTCTTCATGTGCCACGACTATCTGCCTGGCGGCCGCGAGCTGCGGGTCGAGAGCACGGTGGCCGAGGAGCGCACCGCCAACATCCATGTGCATGACGGCATCACCGAGGAAGAGTTCGTCGCCATGCGTGCCGCGCGCGACGCCACCCTCTCCATGCCGGTGCTGATCCTGCCCTCGGTGCAGATCAACATGCGCGCCGGCCAGCTGCCGCCGGCCGAGGACAACGGCATGCGCTACCTCAAGATCCCGCTGGACGCGGTCTGAGCCGCGGGGCCGGCACCGGCCCCTGCTCCGCCCACACGCGGCGCCCACCAGCGGCGCATACACGCGACGCCCGCTCGCGACGCCCCCACGCAGACCCGGCCAGCCGGCCGGGCTGGGCTCATTTCAGCCTGCCTTTCCACATCGACACCCCCTCAGGAGACCACTCATGGAGATCCGCTCTCTCACGCCCGACTTTGCCGTCGCCGCCCAGCTCAAGGTCGAGGACCTGGCCCAGGTGGTCGAGGCCGGTTACCGCGGCCTGGTCTGCAATCGCCCCGACGGCGAGGGTGCCGACCAGCCCGCCTTCGTCGAGATCGAGCGGCGCGCCCGCGAACTGGGCCTGTCGGTGGCCTATCTGCCGGCGGAATCGGGCAAGGTCAGCGATGCCCAGGGCCGCGAGTTCGGCCAGCTGCTCACCACCCTGCCCGGCCCGGTGCTGGCCTACTGCCGCACCGGTATGCGCTCGGCCACCATGTGGGCCCTGGCCCAGGCCCAGACGCCCGTGGGCGAAGGCCGCATGCCGCTGACCGAGATTCTCGAACGCGGCGGCCGTGCGGGCTACGACCTCAAGGCCCTGGCCCTGCGCATCGCCAACGGCGGCCGCACGCCGGCCGATTCGGTCGACGCCACCCACCAGGTGGTGATCATCGGCGGCGGTGCCGCCGGCATCTCGGCCGCCGCCAGCCTGCTGGCCCGCCAGCCCGGGCTGGACGTGGCCATCGTCGATCCGGCCGACATCCACTACTACCAGCCCGGCTGGACCCTGGTGGGCGGCGGCGTCTTCAAGCCCGCCACCACGGCCCGCACCATGGCCAGCGTGCTGCCCAAGGGCGTGCACTGGATCAAGGCCGCCGTGGCCGCCTTCGAGCCCGAGCGCAATGCCGTCATCCTGGAAGGCTGCCGCGTGCTGCGCTACGAGCAGCTCATCGTCTGCCCCGGCCTGGAGCTGAACTGGGGCGGCATCGAAGGCTTGACCGAGACCCTGGGTCGCAACGGCGTGACCTCCAACTACCGCTACGACCTGGCGCCCTACACCTGGCACCTGGTGCAGCAGTTGAAGCGCGGCAAGGCTGTGTTCACCCAGCCGCCCATGCCCATCAAGTGCGCCGGCGCGCCGCAGAAGGCCATGTACCTCTCCAGCGACCACTGGCGCCGCACGGGGGTGCTCCCGGGCATCGACGTGCAGTTCTTCAACGCCGGCGCGGTGCTCTTCGGCGTGGCCGACTACGTGCCGGCACTGATGGAGTACGTGAAGGCCTACGGCATCACCCTCAACTTCGGCCACACCCTCTCGGCCGTGGACGGTGCGGCCAAGGTCGCCACTTTCAGCCGTGCCCTGCCCGACGGCAGCAAGGAGACGGTGCAGACCGAGTTCGACATGCTGCACGTGGTGCCGCCACAGCGCGCCCCGGCCTTCATCCGCGTCAGCCCGCTGGCCGATGCGGCCGGCTGGGTGGACGTGGACCTGGGCACCCTGCGCCACAAGAAATACGGCAATGTCTGGGGCCTGGGCGATGCCGGCAACACCACCAATGCCAAGACCGCCGCCGCCGCGCGCAAGCAGGCCCCGGTGGTGGCGCACAACGTGCTCGCCGCCCTGGGCCAGGCGAAGGGCGAGGCGCGTTATGACGGCTACGGCTCCTGCCCGCTCACGGTGGAGCGCGGGAAGATCGTGCTGGCCGAGTTCCTCTACGGCGGCAAGGTGGCGCCCAGCTTCCCGAAGTGGCTGATCGACGGCACCAAGCCCTCGACCCTGGCCTGGTACCTGAAGGAACAGGTCCTGCCCCCGATCTACTGGCAGGCCATGCTCAAGGGCCGCGAGTGGATGGCCGAGCCGGAGATGGTGGGTTGACCGCGCACGCCACCGAGGCTGCCGCCGCCGCGATGAGCGCCGGCGGCACGCCTTCCACCCTGGACGGCGCGGCCAGCGCCCAGGCCCTGGCGGCCGCCGCGGCACGGGCCCAACGCCTGCGCCAGGCGCGTGCCCTGCAGGGTGACTGGCGGCGCTGGCTGCCCGGCCTGCCCATCCTGGAATGGGGCCGGGCCTATGACCGCGAGACCTTCATCAGCGACCTCGTCGCCGCGGTCATCGTCACCATCATGCTCATCCCGCAGAGCCTGGCCTATGCCCTGCTCGCCGGACTGCCCGCCGAGGTGGGCCTCTATGCCAGCGTGGCGCCGCTGCTGCTCTATGCCGTCTTCGGCTCCAGCCGCGCCCTAGCCGTGGGGCCGGTGGCCGTGGCCTCGCTCATGACGGCCGCGGCCATCGGCAGCCGGGCGGCTGCCGGCTCGCCCGAATACTGGGCCGCCGCCCTGGCGCTGGCCCTGCTGTCGGGCCTGATGCTGGTGGTGATGGGCCTGCTGCGCCTGGGCTTCCTGGCCAACTTCCTGAGCCATCCGGTGGTGTCGGGCTTCATCAGCGCCTCGGGCATCCTGATCGCCGCCAGCCAGCTGAAGACCCTGCTGGGCGTGAAGGCCCAGGGCGACACCCTGATCGAGCTGGGCCATTCGCTGTGGAAGGCCCTGCCTGGGTCCAGCCTGCTCACCCTGGCGGTGGGCGTGGGCGCCATGGCCTGGCTGTTCTGGACCCGCAAGCAGCTCAAGCCCCTGCTGCGCCGCTGGGGACTGGGCCCGCTGCTGGCCGACCTGATCGCCAAGGCCGGCCCGGTGGCCGCCATCGCCGTCACCACCGGCCTGGCCTATGCGCTGGACTGGCAGCACCAGGGCGTGAAGGTGGTGGGCCACATCCCGCAGGGCCTGCCGCCCTTCACTTGGCCGAGCTGGGACCCGGCGCTGTGGCGCGAGCTGGCCCTGCCGGCCTTCCTCATCGGCGTGGTGGGCTTCGTCGAGTCGGTCTCGGTGGGCCAGACCCTGGCGGCCAAGCGGCGCCAGCGCATCTCGCCCGACCAGGAGCTGATCGCCCTGGGCGCGGCCAACGTGGGGGCCTCGCTCACCGGCGGCTTCCCGGTCACCGGCGGCTTCTCGCGCTCGGTGGTGAACTTCGACGCCGGCGCCCGCACGCCGGCCGCCGGGGTCTACACCGCCGGCGGCATCCTGCTGGCCTCGCTGCTGCTCACGCCCGCCCTCTTCTTCCTGCCCCAGGCGACGCTGGCGGCCACCATCGTGGTGGCGGTGCTCAGCCTGGTGGACCTGAGCATCCTGCGCCGCACCTGGGTGTACTCCAAGGCCGACTTCGCCGCCGTGGCCGCCACCCTGCTGGGCACCCTGGGCCTGGGCGTGGAGACCGGGCTGGTGATCGGCGTCTCGGTCTCGCTGGCGCTCTACCTGCTGCGCACCAGCCGGCCCCACATCGCCGAGGTGGGCCTGGTGGCGGGCACCGAGCACTTCCGCAACGTGCTGCGCTACGACGTGGCCACCCATCCCAGCCTGCTGGGCCTGCGGGTGGACGAGAGCCTCTACTTCGCCAACGCCCGCACCCTGGAAGACCATGTGAACGACGCCGTGGCCCGCCAGCCGGCGCTGCGCCATGTGGTGCTGCAGTGCAATGCCGTCAACGACATCGACGCCAGCGCGCTGGAAAGCCTGGAGGCCATCGACCATCGCCTGAAGGACGCCGGCCTGCAGCTGCACCTCTCCGAGGTCAAGGGCCCGGTGATGGACAGGCTCAGGCGCAGCCACTTCCTCGCCGAGCTCTCGGGCGAGGTCTTCCTCACCCACTACCAGGCCGTGCAGGCCCTGGCGCCCGACGCGCTGCTGGCCCAGCACGGTCAGGGCACAGGCTGAAAGCCGGCGCGAGGCCGCCCTGGACGAGCCGCCTCAATGCAGCGAGTGGATCATCTCCCGCACCCGCGGGTAGATCTGCTCGCGCCAGCGCCGGCCACTGAACACGCCGTAGTGGCCCACACCCAGCTGCACGTGGTGGTGCTTGAGCCAGGGCTTGATCTTGGGGCAGAGGTCGTGGGCCGCCACGGTCTGGCCGATGGCGCAGATGTCGTCGCGCTCACCCTCCACCGTGAAGAGGGCGGTGCGGCGGATGGCCGCAGGCTCCACCCGCTCAGCCCGCACCGTCAGCTCGCCCTTGGCCAGCAGGTGCTGCTGGAAGACGCGGTCGACCGTCTCCAGGTAGAACTCCGCCGGCAGGTCGTTGACGGCGAAATATTCGTCATAGAAGCTGGCCGTGGCCTCCGCCTGGCCATGGTCGCCGGCCACGCGCTGGGCATAGAGCTTCTCGAAGGCCAGGCGGTGGCGCTCGGGGTTCATGGCCATGAAGGCCGAGAGCTGCAGAAAGCCCGGGTAGACGCGGCGGAAGGCACCCGCATACCGCCAGGGCACGTGGTGCACCAGGTGGCGCTCGAACCACTCGATGGGCTTGCCGGTGGCCAGCTGGTTGACCTGGGTGGGGTTGATGCGGGTGTCGATGGGCCCGGCCATGAGGGTCATGCTGCGCGGCTGGGCCGCATGCTGGCGCTGCGCCATCAGCGCCACCGCGGCCAGCACGGGCACGCAGGGCTGGCAGACCGCCACCAGGTGCACGCCCTCGCCCAGGGTCTCGATGAAGCTGATCAGGTGCTCGATGTAGTCGTCCAGGCCGAAGCCCCCTTCGGCCAGGGGCACGTTGCGGGCGTTGTGCCAGTCGGTGATGTAGACGTCGTGATCGGCCAGCAGGGTGCGGGCGGTGTCGGCCAGCAGGGTGGCGAAGTGACCCGAGAGCGGCGCCACCACCAGCACGCGCGGCAGGCTGGGGCGGCGACCGTCCGGCCCGGCCTCGGCCAGGTCGGCGCGCTCGAAGTGCAGCAGGCTGCCAAAGGGCAGGCGCCGCACCAGCACCTCGCGCACCGGGACCTGGCGGGCATGACCCTTGTGTGCGCCGGCCTCGCCCGGACTCACGCTGTCGATGCCGAAGCCCGGCCGCGCATGGGTGAGGCGCAGGCGGCCGAAGACCTCGGCCGCCGCGGCCAGCTGCTCACGCCCGGCCAGGCCGCCACTCCAGTCCGGGCCGAGCAGGCCCTGGCGCACGGCGTCCGACCACCATCCCGCCGCCTGCTGCCAGGGGCCGAGTCCATCGCTGAGGGTCTGGTAGGCGGCGTAGAGCATGGCGGGGGTAGGGGAAACAGGAAGGGCGGACGATGCGCCGGGGGAACTTGGACCGCGAGGCAGGTTGCGTGCCACCCCGGCCGGTCACACGGGCTGCGGGGTGGCACATCGCTTGCGATGGGCCGTGGGTCGAGCTTCACGCACACCGACGACCCCATCGCCCATCGACCGGCCCGGCGACCCCTGCCCCGGCCCGCCACCCATCGCAGGAGACCTTCGCCATGGCCCGCACCACGCTCACCCTGAGCAGCAAGAACTATTCGTCCTGGTCGCTGCGCGGCTGGCTCATGTGCCGCTTTGCCGGCCTGGAGTTCGACGAGGTGATGATCTCGGCCGACGACTCGCGCGCCCGCGCCGAGATGCTGCTGCTGGCGCCCTCCATCCTGGTGCCCTGCCTGCGCCATGAGGGCGTGACCGTGTGGGACACCCTGGCCATCGGCGAATACCTGCATGAGCTGCGGCCCGAGGCCGGACTGCTGCCGGCCGACCGGGTGGCACGGGCACATTGCCGCGCCGTCTGCGGCGAGATGCATTCGGGCTTCAGCTCGCTGCGCTCGGCCCTGCCCATGAACCTCAAGGGCCGCTTCCCCAACCACAAGGTCTGGAGCCGCGCCCTGGCCGACGTGGAGCGGGTGCTGCAGATCTGGCACGACGGCCTGTCCACCTACGGCGGGCCCTTTCTCTTCGGCCCCCGGCCCACCCTGGCCGACGCCATGTACGCCCCGGTGGTGACGCGGCTGCGCACCTATGACGTGAAGATCGAGGACCCGCTCTGCCAGCTCTACGCCGACACCATGCTCGCCCTGCCCGAGATGCAGGCCTGGACCCGCGATGCCCTGGCCGAGCCCGAGGCCATCGACGAGCTGGAAGTGGAGTTCTGAGGGCGCCGCAACGGCGCTGACCCCGTGCGGGTCCCGCACTTGTCCCGTACTGGTGCAGGCCACCGCGCCAGGGCGGTGCGGGCGGGCCCGGCGGCAGGGCAGGCCGGCACCAGGCTGATCAGGCCGCGTCGGCCTCGCCCAGGCGGTCGGGCCGCACCAGGCGCTGCAGCAGGCGGTGCTGCACCTTCTTCTCGGTGGCGATGGCGTAGAACTCCTCGGTCACGCCGTCCACCTCGCCCAGGCGAGTGAGCTCGTAGCGCCGCGCCAGCTTGGCCTCGATGAGGGCCGGCGCCGGAAACACGCCCAGACCGGCGGCGCCGAAGGTGGCCAGCAAGGCGCTGTCCTCGAACTCGCCCACGATGCGGGGCCGCAGCCCCTGGCGGTCGAACCAGGCGTCCAGGCGAGACCGCACCGCGGCATGGGCCGTGGGCAGCAGCAGGGGCGGCGGCTCATCGCCGGCCAGCAGGCCTGACCCGGACAAGGGCCGGTCGGCCCACCTGGCCGCGCCATACCAGGCCAGCGGGGCCTGGCCCAGGGCGTGGCTGTAGACCCGCAGGTGGCGGTGCGGCGGCGCCGGCCGGTCGGCCAGCACCACGTCCAGCTTGTGCAGGGCCAGCTCGGCCAGCAGCTCGTCGAACTCGCCCTCATGGCAGACCAGGCGCAGCTGCGGCTCGTCCAGCACCGGCGCCAGCAGGCGGCGCACCAGCAGCTTGTCCAGCCCGTCGGAAATGCCCACGGCCAGGCGCAGCCCCGGGCTGCTGCCCGCCTCGCGCACCAGGGCCGGCAGCTGTTCGCCCAGGGCAAAGATCTGCTCGGCCTGCTGCAGGGCGGCCTGGCCGGCCTCGGTCAGCGCCAGGCCGCGCCCGGCGGGCTTGAACAGGGCATGACCCAGGGCCTGCTCCAGCTCGCGCACCTGGGCGCTCACCGTCTGCACGGCCATGCCCAGGCGGGCCGCACCGCGGCTCACGCCGCCGGCCTTGGCGACGACCCAGAAGTAGTGCAGGTGGCGGTAGTTGAGCGTGGACATCTTCCTGGATTGCAAGCAGTGATCTTCTCGAATTCTCTGCTTTTTCAGGAATATCGGGGAGCCTACGCTGCGCTCCTCGTTTCCCCCTCAGCCCGACCAGGAGCCAAGTCATGCAGGTCATCGTCGAATCCCGACTCTCCGCCGCCGAGCCGCTGCGCCGTTATGCCCAGCGCCGCACCGTCTTCGTGCTGCGCCGCATCGTCTGGCGCGTGCCGCGCGCCCGCATCAGCCTGGCCGACCTGAACGGACCGCGCGGGGGCGTGGACAAGCAGTGCCAGGTCGAGCTGCTGCCGGCCGGCCACAGCGCCGTGGTGGCGCGGGCCACCGCCAGCACCTGGCGGGAGGCCCTGCACCTGGCCCTGGAGCGGGCGATGCGTGCCCTCAAGCGCCTGCTCGGCCGCAGCCGCGCGGCCAGCCTGCCGGCGCGCCAGCACCGACCCGATCCCGCCGAACTGTCCAGCCCGATGCGGCGTGGCCTGGCGCCGCGCTGACCTCATCGCCAGACGCCTTGCCCGCCACCATCCCTTCACCCCTCACCGCACCGAACGCCACCATGCGCCACTATCCCCGCAACAGCCCCCAGGCCGCCGCCCGTCTTGTCGCCCTGACCCTGGTAGCCGACGGCCACCTCGCCCCGGCCGAACTCGAGGCGCTGGCGCGGC
>JBJOKP010000028.1:0-10793 GCA_046046045.1 Pseudomonadota bacterium
GGTGCGGCCAGGGCGGCCAGCAGGCCCAGCAGCGCCAGGGTGATGACCAGCTCCATCAGCGACAGCCCGCGCTGGGCCTGGGCGGACAACGGGGCGGCGCCAGGGCGTGGCCGGTGCGGGGTGGCGGGGAGGGCCATGGTGCGACGGAAGGTGGTGGAGGCGGCGTGCGGGGCAGGCTGAGGACAGATAGGCCTCAGGTGCCGGGCACGGCCCGATAGAACTGCAGCAGCTGCAGGCTGATGGTGGGCCGGCCCTGGCGCTGTGCCTGCCACTGGATGCCATCGACGGCCAGATTGGGAAACTGCTCCTGCGCCCTGGTCAGGAACTGCTGCAGCTGGCCATCGCTGCCGCGCATCACCAGGTCCACCCGCAGGCGCACCAGGCCGGGCTGGCGGGCGGCCTCCATGCCGTAGTCGGACTGCAGGATGGTGAGCTCGGCCTGGCGGGCCAGTCGCATGAGTTCGCCGAGGTCGGCACCGCGCCGCTGGCCGGATGGCAGAACTTCCAGCATCAGCGCTTCGAGGTTCTGCGCGACGGACACTGAAGCGCTGGCAGCGGCCACTGCAGCGCCTGGCGGTGAGCTGGCCGACGCACCGCTGGCGGTCGCCATGGCGGCGGAGGCCGATCCTGCTGCGGCAGTGCCAATGCCCGGGGGGGTGACGGGAGAGCCGCTGACTCCGGCACGGCGCAGCGGCGTGGCCTGGGGCTCGGCGCGGACCTCGCGCAGTTCCTCCAGCGCCCGCAGCAGCAGGGGCAGGCAGATGAGCAGCACGGCCAGGCCCACGGCCGCCGGCATGCCGAAGTGCAGGCGCCAGAGCAACGCCAATCGCCGCCACCAGGTGGTGGGTGCGGCGGCCTCGCTGGCCGGGCGGGCGTGGTTCATCGGCGCAGCTCCGCCGAGGCCGCCCTGACGGTGCCGGCCACGCCGCTGGGGGCTGAACCAGGGCTGCTGCGGTCCTGCCTCACCTCGGCCAGACTGCGCAGGCTGAGGAGGAGGGTGAAGTTGGCGGGCGTGCCGCTGGCGCTGGCAGACGTGCCGCGCAGGTCGGCTGAGGATGCCGCCGAAGGCGTCGGATCAGCCGGCTGCAAGGGGCTGGCATAAGACACCTCGTGCATGCGTGCGTCTGCCTGCAGGGCGTCGACAAAGGTCCGCAGGCGGGCCTCGTCGGAAGCCCGGGCATTGAGCCTGACCCTGCTGGGGCCGGGCCGGCCGATCACCTCGGGCTCCATCGCCAGCAGGGTGATGCCGGGACGCTGGTGGCTCTGGATCACCTGCAGCAGTTCCACCCAGGGCAGTGCCTGTGGGCCACCGACGGCGCGGGTGCGGCGCAACTGGAAGGCCTCACGGCGTTCGGCCTCGCGCTGGTCGAGATCGCTGGCGGGCGTGGGACCGGCCGGCAGCAGGGAGTGGACCGTGGCGGGAATGGGCGCTACGGCGGCCAAGGTCGTGGAGTCGCTGGTCGAACCGGCGCTGGCTGGGGATGCGCCGGCCGGTGTCGCGCCCGGCGTGGTTGCAGCCGATGCAGCGGCCATGCTGGTGCTGGGCGGGGCCGAAGCGCTCATGCCGGTGGCGCCGGGGGCCACCGACATGGCGGGGCGAGAAACGAAGAGGGGTGTCTGGGGCTGCCCGGGACGCCCTGTCAGCTCAGCGTTGCGGCCGGAGGCGGGGCGCAGACTGGCATCCATCCCGTCGACGGTGCGGGTCTGCCAGAGGATCCAGGCCAGGCTGAACAGGGTGGCCCCGGCCAGGGTGAGCAGCAGGTAACCGGCCCAGGGGCGGGTCGCCGGGGCCAGGAAGTCGAATTCGCGCAGCGGTTTCATGCGCGGTGGCTGCGGCGCCGGTCGACACCCTCGTAGCTGGCGGCGCCTGGCCGCGGGTCATGCTCGGGGAGGCTGACCTCGTCCACCAGATCGGGCAGGTGATCCAGGTCCATGGGCTGGCCGAACTCGGACTGGGGCCAGACCAGGGCAGCGGGCAAGGCATGTCGACGCCGGTCCTGCCAGGGCGCGGCGGCATCCACGTCCACTGGCTTGGCCGGCAATGCCGGGCCGAGCGTGGAGGACGCGGGACGGGCGTAGGGCTCGTCAGCGCTGCTGTCGGGCAGGGGCTGGGTGTCGCTGAAATCCCAGGCCGGCAGATCCGGCGGCGCATTGGCCACGGGCGCGGGGTGGACCAGCACGGGCCGGTGGCCGGCCGCCGCATGGCGTTCGGTGGTCACAGCCTGCAGCGCTGCCTGAAGGGCGGCAGGCCTGGCCTGGCGGCGCCAGCGTGCCAGATCGGCCCCCTGCTCGGCCTCCAGTGCCTCGAAAGGATCGTCATCGGCCAGCATCCTTGCCGTGCCTGGGTTGGCAGCAGCCTGGGCCGCGACCGGCCGCTGACCCGGGGGGGCGGGCTGGGGTCGGGTGGTGGCTGCTGCTGTCTGGTGATTCTGTTCCTGCTGCTCTTCCTGATCCTGCTGGGTGTCCTGCCACTCGTCCGGGATGAGGCTGCCGGTGGGCGAAAAATCCACCACCTGGCCATGGGCATCAGTGTGTTCGCGGGCGAGTCGCCGGGCATGGCGGCGCGACCGGGCATGGTTCAGTGCGGCCCGCAGGCGATCGGCCAGCGCGGCAAAGGCGGCGCTGCTGCCGGATCGGCGCTGAGGGGGCTCGACGTCGCCTGCCTGCCTCGCCGCGGCAGGGAGGGCCGCAGTGCCTGCCGCAGCGCCGGGGCCGCCGGCCGAAGCGGTGGCAGCCACTGGGCGCAAGTTGCGTTGACCGGAGGGCAGGCGGCGGCGCGAGATGTCGAACTCGGCGGCCTCGATGGTGTCCATCGCATCGATGGAGCGAGCCGGAGCGGAGCGCAGGTTGTTGCGCTGGGCCGTGGGCAGGCGCCGCACGATCTCATCCTCGATCGGGTCGATGGCCAGGGCTTGCTCGAAGGAGGAACTGCCCAGGCTGGTGTCCGGCGGCACGCGGCTGGAATCACCGGCATCGTCGCCGCCATAGTGCGAAAGCCGACGGTGGCGGTTGTAGACATAGGTGGCCGGGCGTTCGTCGCTACCCCCCGCCAGGCCGTCAGCGCGCTGGGACGCGATCATGGCCGTACTGGCGATGAAGTTCTGCATCCGCCGGTCCAGGGCACCGCGGTCTTCGACGTCGCAGGGCTCCCAGGCCAGGGCGGCGGGCACACCCTGATCCAGGCGGATGAAGGTGGCGCCCTGGTCACGCAGCAGGGCGATGACGGCATCGTCCTCGCGCACCTTGTAGGCGATGCGGCTCAGGTCCTGCACCAGGGCCGGATGCAGATGCTGCAGGCGCACGCCGGCGTCGGCCAGCACGTCGGCCCAGGCATGGAGGTGTGCTTCGAGCAGGGCGGCGGCCAGCCAGCCGTGGCCGTCAGGAAGGGCACTGACCTGCACGATGAGGTCCTCGCGGCCCAGGGCATGGACGAACTGCTGGGTCGCCTCCTCCAGCGCCTGCTGCACCGGCACGCTGGCGTCGAGCAGGGCATAGCAGACGTATTCATCGGCCACCGTGAGGCGAGCGTCGGCTGGCAGCAGGGTGGTGTCATCCACCAGGCGCAGGGCGCTCAGGGCCGCGCTGATGGCTGCTGCGCCGGTACCGGTTGCACTGGCGCTGGCCAGCAGGCGACGGCGCCAGCCGGCCCCGCGGATCTCGGCCTGGCAGGTGCCGACCCGAAGGTCCAGACGCAGTTCGTCGCTCCACATTCCGGCCATCGGCACGACTCCGACTCGTTCCCGGACGCTGGTCCAGGTTTACCAGGAAGTGATGTCGGCGGCTTCGCCCTCTCCCCCGGCCTGGCCGTCCGAGCCCAGGCTGGAGAGGTCGTAGTCGCCATGCTGACCCGGAGCCACGTAGACGTAGGGGTGGGTCCAGGGGTCGTTGGGAATATCGCGCTTCAGGTAGGGGCCCTGCCAGCGTGCCAGACCCTGTGGCGCTGCGCGCAGGGCTGCCAGCCCTTGTTCAGTGGTGGGGTACTGGCCGACATCGAGGCGGTATTGGTCCAGGGCCTGGCCAAAGGATTCGATCTGTGCCTTCGCCACCTTGGCGTTGGACTTGCCGAGCTGGGCGAAATATTGCGGCGCGACGATGCCGGCGAGCAGGCCGATGATGACCATGACGACCAGCAGTTCCAGCAGCGTGAAGCCGCGCTGGCCCAGAGGGGTGATGTGGCGTGGTGCGGCAGCGGTGGGGGTGGACAGGACAGGCGTCATGACAGCGACTTGGCAGACTCGTGGAACGGCCCGGCAGGGGCCGCAAGGACTAGGGGCGACAAGCTCCGGGCATCCAGCCGGCGGCGGCACACGCCACCACACACCA
This sequence comes from Pseudomonadota bacterium, assembly GCA_046046045.1. GTDB lineage: Bacteria > Pseudomonadota > Gammaproteobacteria > Burkholderiales > Burkholderiaceae_C > Sphaerotilus. Next base: position 4,324 of record JBJOKP010000028.1, read on the forward strand.
GGGCCGAAGTTGCACCACGGACCCCGGCAGCCGGCGCGTCGCATTGTCGACGCTCCACGGTGGGCCACCTTGCTGGCACGGGGCTACATGGCGAAATCTTAGGTCCGAGCTTGTAACAGCTTGGTGCTGAACGGGAACAGGCCTGTGGACTGGCACTGTGTGTTTGTGCCCGTCCGCCGTGGCCAATATCGGCGGGAGGGGCGCGAACTCCAGTCCAGCCGGTCGCCCGCAAGGCAACGGGTGCGGCGTCAGCGTGTGACCGACAGGCCGGCCAGGGCCCGCGCGTAGTGGGCCTGCCAGGCCAGCACCTTGGGGACGTAGCGACGGGTTTCCTCGTAGGGCGGAATGCGCCGGCCAGCCCTCAGCACCGCCTGCTCGCCCGCGTTGTAGGCCGCCACGGCGAGGGTGGTGTCGCCGCCGAAGAAGTCCAGCAGCCAGCGCAGATAGGCTGCACCGCCGTCGATGTTGTCCTCGGCTGACCAGACATCGCGCACGCCAAACCGCCTCGCCGTGGCGGGCATGAGCTGCATGACGCCCTGGGCTCCCTTGGGGGACAGGGCGCGTGGGTCGAAGCGCGATTCGGCGGCAGCCACCGCGGCAATCAGGTCGGCTGCGACACGGTGCTTGCGGGCGGCCCGGAGGATGAGCTGGGCGATGTCCGTGGCTTCCCTGTCAGGGCGATCGGTGCTGGCGCCGCTCGGTCCTGTCACCGCCTGACCAACGGGCGTCTTTGCCTCGGGGGGCTCGGCGGCTAGCGCGACGGAACGGTCTGTGCCTGCTACGCCATCAGCCAGGTCGGCGTTGGACAGCAGGATGGTCGAGACTGGCGGGCTGCCCGCGACACCCGGCGTCACCCTGCCGGACGCTTCCCGTGCCTGCGCCTGTGCAAGCCCGACCTGTGCCGCCATGACGAAGCTCACGGCGACGACTCGGCGGCGTGGTGAGAATGACAAGGGCATCAGCTTTTCCTAAGCCGTGGATGAGGAAATGGAGATCAGGAAAGCTGACTGGCAGGTAATGTCCGGCAGGCGGCGCTGGCGGTCGTGCGGACATGCGCATGGGTGCAGTACCTCCCTCGCGTGTCCAGGGCTTGAGCTGGTTGTCGAGCTTACGTGCCGCGATGACCGGAGCGTATGCGCCAGACAGAGATGGCACTGGCGCTCAGCGTCGGCATGTCACACCTGGGCCTCTGGTTACATTTGCCGGGCTCATGGAATCGTGGCCGAATCCGATCTGTTGCTGGCGGATTCCTCGGCCCCACATCAGGGCGACCAGCCCATCGCCGGGTCGCTCAACCGACGGTTTCCCAGAGGCTTAAGACAGGAGAAAGATTAGATGCGAGTGTTGCTGGCTGAAGACGACGCCATGCTGGGGCGTGCGACCTGTCTGGGTCTGATGCAGAGCGGGTATGCGGTGGATTGGGTGACCAGTGCCGAACAGGGCCTGGCGGCCCTGGACACGCAGAACTACGACTGCGTGCTGCTCGACCTGGGTCTGCCCGGCATGAGCGGCGAAGAGTGCCTGCGCATCATGCGCACCCAGTCGCGCTACACCCCGGTGATCATCATCACCGCCCGTGGCCATGTGGAGGACCGCATCCAGCTGCTGGATGAAGGTGCGGACGACTACCTGGTCAAGCCCTTCGACCTCGACGAGGTCGCAGCCCGGGTGCGCGCCGTGGTGCGCCGCGCCCAGGTGGGTGATGTGGGCGAGGAAGAAGTGGTGCACGGCCCGCTGACGCTGCAGCCGGCCAGCCGCTCGGTGCTGTGGAACGGCCGCCATGTGGCGCTCACCACCAAGGAATTCTGGGTGCTCGAGCTGCTGATGCGCCGCCGCAGCCGCACCGTCTCGCGCCAGCAGATCGAGGAAGCTCTGTACGGCTGGGGCGAGGAGATCGAAAGCAATGCCGTGCAGGTGCACATCCATCATCTGCGCCGCAAGCTCGACCCCCGCCTCATCATCACCACCCGCGGCATGGGCTACCAGCTGGCCCCCGCGCAGATGCTGCTGGCCGAAGCCTCGGCCCAGTCCGGAGGCGCGGCCTCATGAGCGCCGTCCTGGGTGCACAGGCGCCACTGGGTGCACGGCCCCGGCCCGACGTGGCGCCGGCAGGCAATCCGGCGCCAGGCAAGGCGCCTGCCCAGGACTGGTCGCTGCGCCGCCGCCTGCTGCTCATGGCCGTGGGTTCCATGCTGGCCGCCTGGATGATTGGTGCGGTGGCCATGTACTGGTCAGCTGCACGCCAGAACGAGCGCCTGCATGACGACCGCCTGGTGGAACTCGCCCGCACCGTCATGGCCTTCGCCGACCACGAACTCGACGAGATGGGCGGTGACGCCAGCAACGGCCTCAACGTGCGCGTCGACCAGGAAACCTCCGGCGCCCTTCAGGACCGCTATCGCTATCAGATCTGGTCGACCAGCGGCAAGCTGCTCCTGCGCAGCGCCAATGCGCCGGTCACCCCGCTCGGGCCCACCAGCAAGGGAGGCTTCGATCACAACCACATCGACGGCCGCGAGGCCTGCGTCTACGTGCTGAAGGCGCCGTCGGGGGCTTACGAGATCCACGTGGCCGACATGGAGGACCAGCGTTCAGCCGCCCTGGCCGAAAGCCTGACCGGTCCGCTGGTGGCCTTCTGCATGGCCATCGTGGTGATGGTGGGCCTCATCGGCGGACTGATGACCCGGGTGCTGCAGCCCCTGTCGCTGACGGCCCAGCAACTGGTGCGCCGCCGGCCGACCGAGCTCGAGCCGCTGCAGCTCAACAGCATGCCGCTGGAAATGCGGCCCATGATCGACGCCATCAACGGCCTGTTCAGTCGCATTCAGGCCGCCATGGCACGGGAGCGCGACTTCAGCGCCGTCACTGCCCACGAACTGCGCACGCCGTTGGCGGCCCTGCGCCTGCATGCCCAGATCGCCCAACGTGCGGACGACCCGGAAATTCGCAAGGAAGCCCTGGCTGGCCTGAAGGGCAGCGTGGACCGCTGCTCCCACTTCGTCGATCAGCTGCTCTCCATGGCCCGTGTGGAAGGTGAGCCCAAGGACGCGCCCATGGAGCGGGTCGACGTGCAGCACCTGGTGGCCGAGGTGATCGGCGATCTCAGCATCGAGGCCGACCGCCGCGAGGTGCAACTGGTCCCCGCCGTCCGCATCGACGAGATGAGCGGCCGCCGTTTCGGCGTCCAGACCCTGCTGCGCAACCTCGTGGCCAATGCCATCCGCCATGTGCCGGCCGGTGGCAAGGTGGAGATCAGCGCCCAGGCCGAGGGCGACCAGGTCACCCTGCGCGTGGATGACGCGGGCTGCGGCATCCCGCCCGAGAAGCGGGCCATGGTGTTCGACCGCTTCCGCCGCCTGCGTGACGACGGCAGCGGCATCGGCCTGGGCCTCAACATCGTGCGGCGCGTGGCGGATGCCCATGGCGCCACCATCGAGCTGAGCGATTCGCACCTGGGCGGCCTGCGGGTGGAGGTGCGCTTTCCGCACCATCACGACGCTCAACCATGAGGGCTTGAATCGGCCGGGGCGGCGGAAGCATCCGGGCCCGAGGCTGATGGGCCCGTGCATGAAACAGGCTCGACGGCAGCAATGCCGGCGGGCCTGGTCGTCTGGTGCAGATGGGCGTTCCGAGTCGATTTGGCGCTGCAGTGGAGCTTCATCGCGTCAGGCTGCGCACCAGCCAGCGCAGCGCCAGGCCGGCCAGCGCCAGGAAGAGCAGCATGCTCCATAGCTCGTAGGCCAGGCCGAAGAGCTTGACCGCGGCATCGGCGCAGCTGGCGCGTACCTCGAACAGCTCGGGCTGCCAGGCGTCCAGACCCAGGCCGGTGATGAGGCGGTCGGCCAGGGTCAGGTCGCAGGACGGCAGCTTGGCCGCCACCTGGTTCTGGTACAGCGCGGCGGCCGCGCCAGCCAGGGCCAGCAGCAGCTGGAAGCCAGCCGCCACGCCGTCCACCAGGGCGCGATAGGGATGCAGCAACAGGCGCAGCAGCAGGGCCAGCAGGGCGATGCTGCCCACGGCCAGAAAGATCACCCGCTGCAGGATGCACCAGGGGCAGGGCTGCATCTCCAGGACATGCTGGCTGTACAGCGCCGCAGCCACGGCGCCGCCGCAGGCCACCACCGTCAGCCCCAGGGTGGCATAGGACAGCCGGTTGGCCGTGCGTTCCGCCCAGTCCGACGGCGTGCGGGGCAGGCGGTTGCGAGTCATTCGACTTCGGCGATGAGTTCGATCTCGACGCAGGCCCCGAGCGGGATCTGGGCCACGCCAAAGGCACTGCGGGCATGGGCGCCACGTTCGGCACCAAACACGGCCACGATCAGCTCCGAGGCGCCATTGGTCACCAGGTGCTGCTCGGTGAAGCTGCCGGTGCTGTTCACCAGGCTCATCAGCTTGACGATGCGCTTGACCTTGTCGAGGCCACCGGCGGCCACGGCCAGGGTGCCCAGCAGGTCGATGGCCACGGCCCGCGCGGCCTGCTGGCCGGTGGTGGTGTCCATCTCCTTGCCCAGCTGGCCGACCCAGGGCTTGCCGTCCTTCTTGGCGATGTGGCCGGACAGGAAAACCGTGTTGCCGGTGCGCACGAAGGGCACATAGGCTGCGGCCGGCACGGCCACGTCTGGCAGGGTGATGCCGAGCTCGGCAAGGCGCTGGGAGATGCTCATGGCGACAGAGGGAATCAGGAGGTGTCGGAGGCGGTCAGGGCCGCTGCCCCTGCGCCTGCACGAGGCGCAGGCAGCGGCCCGCCGGGGCTGCGCGGCATCCTACACTGGGCTTTCCGGCCCTACGGACCCCGCTGCCAGCCGCCATGCGCTCGCCCCGCTTCCTGCCGCTCGCCGGCCTGGCCTGGCTGCTGGGCACTGCGCTGCAACTGCAGCGCGAGGTGATCGCCAGCGTGCCCGTCCTGTGGGGGCTGGTGGCCGGCTCCAGCGCCCTCCTGGTACTGCTCTGGCAGCTCGGGCCCCGGCCGCCGCGAGGGATTCGGGCAGCTCATCGGTCGACCACCGGCGCGGCGGTGGCCTCGCCTTCCGCCCGAATGTTGGCCAGCCCACTGGCCATTGCAGTGCCGGCCATCGCGGTGATAACCATCGCGCTGGCAGCCATCGCGCTGCTGGCGGCCAGCCTGACCGAACTGCGTGCCGCCGAGCGCCTGCGCGATCGCCTGCCCGCCGAGCTCGATGGCGTCGAACTGGTGCTCACCGGCGTCGTCAGCGACCTGCCCGTGCGCCGCGAGGATGGCGTGCGCCTGCGCCTGCAGATCGAGGACGTGCAGGGTCTGCCGGCCGACGGTTCCGCCACTGCCAGCGTCGCCGCGGCGCCTGATGCCGAGACCGAGGCAACGGCTGGCGACGATCCTGCCTCCTCCCCGACCGCCACCCTGGCCGGTGACCTGAGCTGGGGCGAGACGGACGACGCCACACCGGTGCGTGATTCGTCATCTCCCCGCAGCGCCCGGCGCACCCGGGGCAGGGCCGGTCTGCCCGCCGAGGTGTCGCTCAGCTGGCGGCGTGATGGCGGCGGCCGGGCCGGCGCCGGCATGGATCCGCACCAGGTGAGGGCCGGCGAGCGCTGGCGCCTGGCGGTGCGCCTCGCCCGGCCCCAGGGCCTCGCCAATCCCCATGGCTTCGACCTGGAACTCTGGTTCTTCGAGCAAGGGATGGGCGCCAGCGGCACGGTGCGGACCCGGCAACTGGCGCCGCAGCGTCTGGATCAGGCGGTCGGCGCCTGGTGGCCGCGCCAGCGCCAGGCCATCCGCGATGCGATCGAGGCCCGCCTGGGCCCCGGTCCGGTGGCCGGCATCGTCGCCGCCCTCTGCGTAGGTGACCAGGCTGCCATCTCGCGCAGCGACTGGGCGCTGTTCCGCGATTCGGGCACGGCGCACCTGGTCGCCATCAGCGGCATCCACCTGGCCATGCTGGCCTGGATGGCGGCGGCCCTCATCCGCCGCTTCTGGGCCCGCTGGCCGGTGGCCGCCCTGGCCCTGCCCGCCCCCCATGCGGCGCGGCTGGGCGGGGCTGCGGTGGCGGTGGCCTACGCCATGCTGGCCGGCTGGGGCATCCCGGCCCAGCGCACGGTGCTGATGATCAGCCTCACCGCGCTGCTGCCCCTGCTGGGCCGGCGCTGGCCCTGGCCCCTGGTGCTGGGTGCCGTGGCCTGGGCCGTGGTGCTGGTTGATCCCTGGGCCCTGCTGCAGCCGGGCTTCTGGCTGTCTTTCGTGGCGGTGGCCCTGCTGCTGCTGCAGGGGGATGAGCCGCAGGCTGCTGCGCAGAGGCCCCGGGCGGATGGCCCGGCTGACGGGGACGTCGCTCCGCCATCGGCACCGCGGCGGCTCTGGCAACGCGGTCTGGCCCTGGCGCGCGCCGGCCTGCACACCCAGGCCCTGGCCACGCTGGGGCTGGCGCCGCTGTCGCTGCTGTTCTTCCACCAGCTGGCGCTGGTGGGTTTCCTGGCCAATCTGCTGGCCATCCCCC
>JBJOKP010000029.1:0-10734 GCA_046046045.1 Pseudomonadota bacterium
CCGGCTGGCCACGCTGGTGGCAGTCGGCAATGTCGGCGATGACGGCGTCGTATTTCTCGCGCGCGGTCTTGTAGACCAGGTCGAGCTCGTCGCGGCGGGCGGTCGGACGGTTGGGCGGAATGACCACCGTCTCGAGGTTGTAGATCTCCTGGAACTCGTAGGCCTCGGTGTCGGCCGTGCCGGTCATGCCGGCCAGCTTGCCGTACATGCGGAAGTAGTTCTGGAAGGTGATCGAGGCCAGGGTCTGGTTCTCGGCCTGGATCTGCACGCCTTCCTTGGCCTCAACGGCCTGGTGCAGGCCGTCGCTCCAGCGCCGGCCGGTCATGAGGCGGCCGGTGAACTCGTCGACGATGGTGATCTCGCCGTTCTGGTTCACGTAATGCTGGTCGCGGTGATACAGGTGGTGCGCGCGCAGGGCGGCGTACACATGGTGCATCAGCGTGATGTTGGCGGCGTCGTAGAGCGAGGCGCCCTCGGCCAGCAGGCCGGCCTGGGACAGCAGGCGCTCGGCGTTCTCGTGGCCTTCCTCGGTCAGGAAGACCTGGTGGGTCTTCTCGTCGGCGGTGAAATCGCCCGGCTCGATCACGCCTTCGCCGGTGCGCGGATCGGCCTCGCCGATCTGCTTCTTGAGGAAGGGCACGACGGCGTTGATGCGCACGTAGAGCTCGGTGTGATCCTCGGCCTGGCCGCTGATGATGAGCGGGGTGCGGGCTTCGTCGATGAGGATGGAGTCCACCTCGTCGACGATGGCGTAGTTCAGGCCACGCTGCACGCGGTCACCGGTCTCGTAGACCATGTTGTCGCGCAGGTAGTCGAAGCCGTATTCGTTGTTGGTGCCGTAGGTGATGTCGGCGGCGTAGGCGGCCTGCTTCTCCTCGCGGCTCATCTGCGGCAGGTTGATGCCCACCGACATGCCCAGAAAGTTGTAGAGCGTGCCCATCCACTCCGCATCGCGCCGGGCGAGGTAGTCGTTCACAGTCACCACGTGCACGCCCTTGCCCGAGAGCGCGTTGAGGTAGACCGGCAGCGTGGCCATCAGCGTCTTGCCCTCGCCGGTGCGCATCTCGGCGATCTTGCCGTTGTGCAGCGTCATGCCGCCGATGAGCTGCACGTCGAAGTGGCGCATCTTGAGGGCGCGCTTGCCGCCCTCGCGCACCACGGCAAAGGCCTCGGGCAGGATGTCGTCCAGGCTCGTGCCCTGAGCCACCCGTTCGCGCAACTGCACGGTGATGCCGCGCAGTTCCTCGTCGGTGAGCTTCTCGTACTGGGGTTCCAGCGCGTTGATGCGCTCGACCACGCGGCGGTATTGCTTGAGCAGGCGGTCGTTGCGACTGCCAAAAATCTGGGTGAGAAGCTTGGGCAACATGGAAAGGCGCAGGCGGTGCGTGTGGCGGGCGGGGTTCGTCGCAGGGCGCACATGCGGCGGGGACACCCCAGGCTGCGCGGACAGACAGTCGGAACATTCCACCCGGTGGGACCGGAGGTCGACCTGGGGCGACATGGGTCCGGCCGACGGGAAAACAAGCCGGTCGTCCTCGAAGCCGTGGACAGCCTCGGGGACGACCGGAACCGATCGAGTTTATCAGTCGGACCCGCGGTCCGGCCTCGCCTGCCCGCTGTCGCAGGGCTCAGGGCGGAGCGGGGCGTGGCACTTTGCCCGCCCGGTCGCGGCTTCTCACTGGCCTGCCGGCTCGGCAGTCGCGGCTGGCTCGGCACTGACCGCTGGAGGCGCCACGACAGTCCGGGATGCTGCCCGGCGCTTGCTGACTAGGTTGCGTGCCGCGGAGATGTCGGCGGCACGGGCATGTTCATGCCCGGCATGACCCTCGCCAAGATCGACCTGGCCCGCACGGCCCAGGAAGCGCTGCGGGTTCTGCGGCACGCCATCGAGCAGCACCTCGAAGTGCAGATGCGGGCCGGTCGAGCGGCCGGTGCTGCCCACCAGGGCGATCACGTCACCGCGCTTGACCAGGTCACCTGGCTTGACGAGCACCTTGGAGGTATGGGCATAGCGGGTGGTGAGGCCGTTGCCGTGGTCAACCTCGACGGCCATGCCATACGCGGCCTCGACTTCGGCGGCGCGGATCATGCCGCCTGCGGCGGCACGGATCTGGGTGCCGATGACGGCTGGATAGTCCAGGCCGGTGTGCAGGGCCGGCCGGCCATTGAAGGGGTCGATGCGGAAGCCGAAGGTCGAGCCGATCGGGCCATTGACAGGCGCCATGCTGGGCACGACCAGCGCAGTCAGGCGACGCTCGAGCAGGCGCGACTCGACCAGGGTGAAGACATCGCTGTGGTGATCGGCCTGGGCATCGAGCTGGGCGATGAGCTGGTTGAGTTCATCCAGGCTGGTGGGATGGAAGGGGCCGCCGCGGCCGGCGCCGGCATCGGCCGCCTTGCCCGGCTTGGTGTTGCCCGCGGGCGGTGGCAGGCCGCCGTCCATGGTGCGCAGATCTTCGGCCTTGAGGCCGGCCATGCCGGACACGCGCTCGCCTATGGACTCCAGGCGCACCAGCTTGGCCTGCATCTCGCCGACCTTGCGCGCCATGGCGTCGAGGTTCTCGCGCATGAAGCGGTCACGCTGCTCGATCTCGTCCTTGACCACCACACCGACGAGGGAACCGACGATGGGCCAGCCACTGCGCGCCGCCGCCATGAAGACGTAGTGGTAGATCAGGCCGGTGAGGCCGATCAGCAGCAACACGGCCAGGCTCGCGGCAACGACGATCTGTGAGGTGCGCAGGTGCAGCGAGCGCGATCGCGCCAGGCTGCCATGAGTGATCAGGATATCCATCGTCGCTAAACTCCTAGTCGTGAATCCGGTCGCACGCCAGCCATCCGTTCCCGATGCCCTGCCGCTGCGTCAGGTGCTCGCCGAGTGCGAGCCACTGCAACGCCTGCAGCAGCGCCTGGCTCAAGCCCAGGCCCGCATGGATGCCGTGCGTCCTCTCCTCCCCCCTGGCCTTTCGGCACATGTACGTTCAGGTCCTGTCGACCCTGAAGCCTGGACCCTGCTGGCCAGCAACGCGGCCGTGGCCGCCAAGCTCAGGCACTGTCTGCCCCGGCTTGTGGCCGAGTTGAAGCGCCGCGGTCTGCAGCCCTACGAACTCAAGGTCCGCGTGCTGGCAGGCCAGCGGCGCTGAGCCGACACAGCGCTGGATGGCGCCAGCGCCGCTGGGTCGACCCCAGTGTGCGGCAGCGAGCCGGAACCACCCGCCCCCGCGAACGAAGGGCCTGGCGGTAACGTCCACGCAGCCAGCGCAATATTCCCCGGGACAACTGCAACAGTTGTCAGCAGCATCGCCTCAACGCCACAGTGTCATGCACAGCTGACGCCCAGGCAAGGCCATGGGACGTTCAGGCCTTGCCCTGGTTGGCCACGGCCGCAGCGGCCTTGGCCGCGGCCTCGGCATCACCCAGGTAGTAGTGGCGGATGGGCTTGAGATCGGCATCGAGTTCGTAGACCAGCGGGATGCCGTTGGGGATGTTGACGCCGACGATGTCGTCGTCGCCGATGTTGTCCAGGTACTTCACCAGCGCGCGGATGGAGTTGCCGTGGGCAGCGATGACCACGCGCTTGCCAGCCTTGATCGCCGGGGACACCGAGTCGTTCCAGAAGGGCAGCACGCGAACCACCGTGTCCTTCAGGCATTCGGTCAGCGGCACATCCTCGGGCTTGAGGCGGGCATAACGCGGATCCTGGCGCTGGCCGCGCGGATCATCAGCCTGGAGCGCCGGCGGCGGGGTGTCGTAGCTGCGGCGCCAGACCAGCACCTGGGCATCGCCATACTGCTTGGCCATGTCGGCCTTGTTGAGCCCCTGCAGGGCACCATAGTGGCGTTCGTTGAGGCGCCAGTTGTGGGCCACCGGCAGCCAGGTGCGGTCCATGGCGTCCAGGCAGTGCCAGAGGGTCCAGATGGCGCGCTTGAGCACCGAGGTGTAGGCCAGGTCGAACTCGTAGCCCGCCTCCTTGAGCAGCCGGCCGGCCGCCTTGGCCTGGGCCACGCCAGTGGGGGTGAGTTCCACATCGGTCCAGCCGGTGAAGCGGTTCTCCAGGTTCCAGGTGGACTCTCCGTGGCGGATCAGAACGAGCTTGTACATGGCGGGGTCGATTCCTTCGTGGCTTGCAGACGGGGCGGGGCCTGCGCGATGGCCGGGATGCCCCGGTCCTGCCAGGCCCACGGCCGAATCTTACAATCGCGGGTTTTCGCGAACTTCAACGCCTTGCCCGGCCGCACCACCGTGACCTTTCTGCTCGACAACTGGATCTGGATCCTCACCGCCCTGGTCTCCGGCGGCCTGCTGCTGCGCGGTGGTGGACTGATGGGCAGCGGCAACGCCCTGCCGGTGAACGAGGCCGTGCGCCTGATGAACCGCGAGAAGGCCGTCGTCATCGACGTGAGCGAACCTGACGAATACGCCGCCGGCCACATCGCCAACTCGCGCAACGTGCCGCTGGGGCAGCTGGCTGACAGCAAGGACCTGCCCAGCAACAAGACCCTGCCCCTGCTGCTGGTCTGTGCCAGTGGCCGGCGTGCCCAGGGCGCGGCGGCGCAATTGAAGAAGCGCGGCCATGAGCAGGTGCATGTCATCGCAGGCGGACTGGCCGGCTGGCGCGAAGCCAACCTGCCGGTGAGCAGCAAGGCCGCCAAGGCCTGAGCCACCCCTCCCTCAGCTTTCCTTCACACGGACCCACGCCATGAAGCCGGTCAAGATGTACACCACCCAGGTCTGCCCCTACTGCCTGCGCGCCAAGGCCCTGCTGGCACAGCGCGGCGTGGCCCAGGTCGAGGAGATTCGGGTGGATCTCGATCCGGCCCAGCGTGACGCCATGATCGAGGCCACCGGCCGGCGCACCGTGCCGCAGATCTTCATCGGCGACACCCATGTGGGCGGGTGTGACGACCTGATGGCGCTCGACCGCGCCGGTCGCCTGTTGCCCATGCTGCAGGCCTGAGCGGCGACGTCGGGCAGTTCCCGACCGGTATCCGGCCTGCCGCGTGTCCCTGGCGCGACAGCTTTGACCCCCAAGGGTGACGGGCCGGGCGCAGAATCGCGGCCTTTCGACTGCAGCGCCCGCTCCGCAGGACGGCGCGTCACCGTGAGTTCAGACCACGCCAGCCGCAGCGCGCGGCGCACACCTGCCGAATTGGCAGCCCTCACCCTGGGCGCCCTTGGAGTGGTGTACGGCGACATCGGCACCAGTCCGCTGTACGCCCTCAAGGAAGTCTTCCACGGCGGCCACGTGCCAGTCACGCCCGAGAACGTGCTGGGCGTGCTCTCCCTGATCTTCTGGACGATGACCCTCATCGTCTCGATCAAGTACGTGCTGCTCATCCTGCGCGCCGACAACAACGGCGAGGGCGGGCTGATCGCCATGCTGGCCCTGGCCACCCATGCCGTGCAGGAGCGACCGCGACTGCGTGACGGTCTCATGGCCGTGGGCCTGTTCGGCACCGCTGTCTTCTATGGCGATGGGGTGATCACCCCGGCCATCTCGGTGCTGTCGGCCGTCGAAGGACTGGAGGTGGCCGCCCCCCAGTTGCATAGCTATGTGGTGCCGCTCACCCTCATCGTGCTGACCGGTCTCTTCGCCGTGCAGCGCCTGGGCACCGGCGGCATTGGCAAGGCCTTCGGACCCATCACGCTGGTCTGGTTCATCGTGCTGGTGGCCCTGGGCCTGCCCCATGTGCTGGACAACCCCAAGGTGCTGGTCGCCCTGGATCCGTCCTACGCCCTGGGCTTCTTCACCCAGCACAAGACGGTGGCCTTCATCGCCCTGGGGGCAGTGGTGCTCTGCGTCACCGGCGGCGAGGCGCTGTATGCCGACATGGGCCACTTCGGCAAGCGGCCCATCCGCATCGCCTGGTATGGCTTCGTCATGCCGGCGCTGGTGATCAACTACTTCGGCCAGGGCGCCATGCTGCTGGATCAGCCCGAGGCCATCGGCAACCCCTTCTACCTGATGGCGCCGCGCTGGGCCCAGCTGCCGCTGGTCTTCCTGGCCACGGCCGCCACGGTGATCGCCTCCCAGGCGCTGATCTCGGCCGCGTTTTCGGTCACCAAGCAGGCCATCCAGATGGGCCTGCTGCCGCGCATGCAGATCAAGCACACCTCCGTGCGTGACACCGGCCAGATCTACGTGCCCTTCATCAATTGGGGCCTTTACGTCTTCATCGTGCTGGCCGTGGCCCTGTTCAAGACTTCCTCGAACCTGGCCTCGGCCTACGGTATCGCGGTGACGCTGGACATGACCATCACCACGATCATGACCTTCTTCGTCATCCGCTACGGCTGGCGCTATCCGCTGCCGCTCTGCCTGGCGCCCACGCTGTTCTTCCTGGTCATCGATCTGGCCTTCTTCAGCTCCAACATGCTGAAGCTGTTCGGCGGCGGCTGGTTCCCGCTGGTCATCGGCATCGGCATGTTCCTGCTCATGCTGACCTGGAAGCAGGGCCGCCAGATCATGACCGAGAAGCTGCGCGCCGAGGCCATCGACCTGAAGAGCTTCCTCGAGGCCATCTTCGTCAGCCCACCCACGCGGGTGCCGGGGACGGCCGTCTTCCTCTCGGCCGAGGAGGGCCTGACACCCAATGCACTGATGCACAACCTCAAGCACAACAAGGTGCTGCACGAGCACAACCTGTTCGTGACGGTGAAGCTGCACGACGTGCCCTGGGTCGGCTTCGACAAGCGCCTGTCCATGGACTCGCTGGGCCATGACTGCTGGCAGGTCAACCTGCACTTCGGCTTCAAGAACGACCCGGACGTGCCCGAAGCCCTGAAGATGCTCGAAGGTCGCGGCGTGCCGCTGGACGACATGGAGACCAGCTACTTCCTCTCGCGCGATATCGTCTTCCCCACCTTCGGTGACGGCATGGCGCTCTGGCGCGAGAAGCTCTTCGCCAGCATGCACCGCAACTCAGCGGCGGCGGCCGACTTCCTCAACCTGCCCTCCAACCGCATCGTCGAGCTGGGCGCCAAGGTCGAGATCTAGCCAGGCGGCGGTCTTCAGGCGCCGTATCGCCGCGAGGCACTAGCCTCGCCCCGGCTGCATCAGCAGCCCGCCGCTCAACAGGCCGGCTGCCACGCCGGCGACATGGGCATGGGTCACCACGGTCAGTTCGCCCTTGAGGAGCAGGCCGGTGTCATCGGCGGCCAGGCCCTCGATCAGCAGCTTGAGCAGCAGGCCGGCGAGCAGGGCCAGGCCGATGCGGCGCTCGCGCCCAGGCTCGCCCAGGCGCCAGAGGCCCACACCCACCACCGCCACGCCGGCATGCAGCACGCCGGAAAGCCCGCCGTAATAGGCCAGCCCGGCCTGCCCGGCCAGGGCCAGATGAGTGAGCGGCCAGGCCAGGGCCCAGGCCCAGGCGGCCGTGCGCGGCAGGGCGGCGCGCCAGCCCAGGGCCAGCACCAGCGCCGCGCCCAGCAGGTTGGGGATGAGGTGACTCAGGCCCAGATGAGTCCACGCGGCACTCCACCAGCGCCAGGGTTCGGCCCAGGATTGATCGGCCCGCCAGCCCAGCACCTGCAGGGCCAGGCCAGGCGGCCCCGCCTCCGTCTGGGCCGCCGAGGACGGCCAGAGCATCAGGCTGGGCAGGATGAGCAGCAGCGCCACCGCCAGCCAGGCGCGCTGGCCGATGTGCGCCGGGCTCACCCGAAGACCGTGCGCCAGAGCGTGTTCACGGCCTGGCGATGCAGGGCGAGTTCGCCCAGCTCAGCCTCGTCGCAGGTGGTGGAGGCCTCGTCCAGGCGGGCGCGGTGCTGCAGGCGGCGGAATTCGCGGTAGGCATCGGCCGCGGGCAGCCCCACGCCCTCCGGCAGCAGGCCGGCCCGTTCGGCCCGCTGCAGCAGGGCGATGTTGCCGGCATCCTCCACCAGTTCGGGGTGGCTGGCGCTGTGGGCCAGCACAAGGTACTGCACGGTGAACTCCACGTCGATCATGCCGCCCGGGCTGGTCTTGAGGTCGAAGCGGCCCGGCCGGGGCGCCTGGGCGCTGCGCATGCGCTCGCGCATCTCGACGATCTGCTGGCGCAGCCCCGCATGGTCGCGCGGGGTGCTCATCACCTGGCGCCGCACCGCCTCCACCCGCGGCGCCAGCTCGGCCAGGCCGGCACACCAGCGCGCCCGGGTGATGGCCTGGTGCTCCCAGGTCCAGGCGGTGTTGCTGCCGCGGCCCTGCTGGTAGCGCTCGAAGGCGTCGACCGAGGTCACCAGCAGGCCCGAGTTGCCATTGGGCCGCAGGGCGGTGTCGATCTCGTAGAGCTCGCCGGCCGCGGTGCGCAGCGACAGCCAGGTGATGAGCTTGCGGGCGAAGGCGGCGTAGACCTCGGGGGCCCGCTCGTCCTCGTCGTCGAAGAGGAAGACGATGTCCAGGTCGCTGCCATAGCCCAGCTCCTTGCCGCCCAGCTTGCCGTAGGCCACGATGCAGAAGCGCGGCGCCTCGCGGTGGCGCGACTTCAGGTGCTGCCAGGCCCAGCGCAGGCAGACCTCCAGCGTGGCATCGGCCAGGGCCGAGAGATCGTCGGCCACCTGCTCGACCGTGAGCTCCCCCTCCACGTCGCGCACCAGGGTGCGGAAGGTCTCGGCCTGGTGGGCGCGGCGCAGGGTGTCGAGCAGCTGGCCCTCGTCCATCTCGCCGGCCCGCAGCCAGGCCTGGTGGCGATCCTCCAGGTCACGCCGGTAGGCGGCCGGCTCGAAGCGCTCGCGCGCCTGGCGGGCATCGGCCAGTTCGTCGATCACGCCGGGGTGGCGCATCAGGTAGCTCATGGGCCAGCGCGCCAGGCCCAGCAGGCGCAGCAGCCGGCCCAGCACCTCGGCCCGTTCGGCCAGCAGGGCCAGATAGCTCTCGCGCCGCAGCAGGGGTTCGACCCAGTCGATGAAGCGCAGCAGCGCGGTTTCGCCCAGGCGTTCGTCGGGCCGGGCCGGCCGGGCCGGCGACTCGCCCAGGTCGCCGAACTGGGAGGCAAAGGCCCGCCCCTCGGTCCAGGCCACGCCGCCATCGGCGGTGATGAGGATGGCGCGCTTGAGCAGCCGGGCCAGGCGGCCCCGCGACTCGTCACGCAGCAGGGCCACGCGCGGATGCTGGGTCAGATCCTGCAGGCGCTGACGCACGGCGGCCGGCAGGTCCTCGCGCGCCGCCAGGCCTTCCAGCGTGGGCGCGGCGCCGCCGCAGCCCTTGCCCTTGCAGGCGCCGCGCGGGCCCTCGCGGCCATCGTGCAGCAGGGCGTCGAATTCGGTGGCGACGAACTCGCGGAACTCGCACAGCCGGTCGATGAAGCTGCAGGTGTCGGGCGTGCAGGGCATGCCCATGGCCGCGGCGATCCAGGCCAGATCCCCATCGGAGGTGGGCAGCTGATGGGTCTGCTGGTCGTCCAGGTACTGGATGCGGTGCTCGACCCGGCGCAGGAAGGTGTAGGCCCTCGCCAGGCGCTCGGCCGTCTCGGCCGGCAGCAGGCCGGCGCTGGTCAGCTGGGTGAGGGCCTTGAGCGTGGGCCGGGTGCGGATCTCGGGGAACTGGCCGCCGCGCACCACCTGCAGCAGCTGGACGATGAACTCGATCTCGCGGATGCCACCGCGCGAGAGCTTGACGTCGTTGGCGCGTTCGGGCCGGCCGGCCGCGCGGCGGTTGGCCTCGTCGCGGATCTTCTGGTGCAGGTTGCGCAGGCCCTCGAACACGCCGTAGTCGAGGTAGCGGCGGTAGACGAAGGGCGCCACCACCTCGCCCAGCGCCCTGGCCCGGCCGGAGGCCACCGCGGCGCGCGGCGCCACCACCCGGCTCTTGAGCCAGGCGAAGCGTTCCCACTCGCGGCCCTGGACCAGGAAATACTCCTCCAGCATGGCCAGGCTCACCACCGGCGGGCCGGAACTGCCATTGGGCCGCAGCGCCAGGTCCATGCGGAAGACAAAGCCATCGGCCGTCACGTCATCGATCAAGGCCCGCAGGCCCTTGACCACATGGGCATAGAACTCGTGGGCGCTGATGACGGCGATGCCGCCCGCCCGGCCGGTGGTCTGGCCTTCGCCTTCGTAGACGTAGATGAGATCGATGTCCGAGGAGACATTGAGCTCGCGCGCGCCCAGCTTGCCCATGCCCACGATCCACAGCTCGATGGGCTGGCCGGCCTCGTCCAGCGGCAGGCCGTGGCGCTTGGCCACCTCGGCCTTGGCCTGGGCCAGGGCCAGGTCCAGCGCCACCTCGGCCAGTTCGGTCACCGCCCGGGTCACCACCTCCACCGGCGCGGCCTGCTCCACGTCCAGCACCACCAGGCGCTCCATGACCAGCTGGCGCATCACGCGCAGGGCGCTGGCCAGGGGCCGGCCCTGGGCCAGCAGGGCCTGGACGCAGGCCAGCATGGTCTCGCGCACCGGCGCACCCGGCGGCAGCAGGGCCAGTTCGGCGCCCAGCACCCGGCGGATGCGCTGCACCAGCCGGCTATGGTCGGCCGCGGCGGGGGCGGCAGGCGCGCGGGCAGTTGGATCAGAGGATGAGGACACGGGGATCAGGGACGGTGCACGGCCCGGCAGGATCGGGCTGGAAATGACCGGAACGGGGACAAGACGCGGGCTCGGAACCAGTCTCGAAAGAATTTCCGGACGGAGCGCCGCCAGCTTCCGGTCAGCCTCAGCGCAGATTGAGCGGCGCGGAGTGTCGCCCAGAGGACGCCACGCGGGGGCCGCCGCCAGCGGTAAGCCCGCACGGCGTCGGAGAATCTGCCCCACCGCCTGCCGCCG
>JBJOKP010000030.1:0-10599 GCA_046046045.1 Pseudomonadota bacterium
GCCCGCCAGGTCGGCTGGATGAGCCGCCACGGCGAGAAGCTGGCCCTGCCGGTGCATGGCGAGGGCGAGGCCGCCTGCCCGGCCACGGGCGAGCGCTACCGGCTGGCGGGTGGACAGCTTGACGCCCTCGCGGGCTGACCCGGCTTCAGCCCGCGCCACTCCCGGCGCGGACGAACTCGTAGCGCAGCTCGGCAAAACCTTCCCCCATGGTCCGGGCCGAGATCAGCTTGAGGGGGGGATGGGTATAGCGGCGCGGCAGCAGTGGTCGGCCGCTGCCCAGGGTGACCGAGCCGATCTGCAGGATGAGTTCATCGAGCAGGCCGGCATCGGCGAACTGGCCGGCGAGGTCGCCGCCGCCCACCACCCAGACGTTGCGGCCGGGCCCGGCGGCGGCCGCCATGGCGGCATGGACCGGGCGCACGTCGCCTTGCACGAAGCGCAGGTCGGCGCCCGGGATGACCGGCAGCTTGCCGCGGCTGCTGAAGACCCAGGTGGGCTGGCGGTAGGGCCAGGGGCTGCCCACGGTGGCCTGCACCTCCTCGGCATGGCCCAGCATCCATTCGTAGGTGTGCGAGCCCATGGCCAGGGCGCCGACCTCGGCGATGAAGGCCGGGTAGCTGGTCTCGGCGATGTCGCCCAGGGTGTGCAGCCAATCGATGGAGTGATCCTCGGTGGCGATGTAGCCGTCCAGGCTGGTGGCGGTGTAGTACTGGGTCTTCTGGGTCTGAGTCTGGGTCTGGGACATGCGGTGACCTCCGGCGTCTGCGCTCGCCGGCCAGGCGCCGGTGGCCGGGCCATCTTGCGCCGCCCGGGCCGGCTTGGCGAGCCCTCAGGTGCCCGGGCCGGACCGCTTCAGCCTACCCGGTAAAAGTCCAGCAGCACGGTGCGGGCCTGGCGGCAGCCCACGGCCAGCAGCAGCAATTGGTTCAGATGGGCCCGGGCCGGGGCGCCGGTGGTCAGGCGCACGGCGGTGCGGAAGTAGTAGGCGCTGGCCGGCACGTCCTCGCCCGCGGCCAGGCGGGCCATCACCTCGGGCGGGCCGTGGCGCACGCCCTGGCTGCGCACCTCGATGAGGGCGCCGTCGCTGGCCTCGATCACGTAGTGGGCGTCGATGTCCAGGGCGCCGTCGGCCCGGGCGATCTGCCAGTCCACCCCGCCTTCGACGATGCGGCCGTTCAGCTCCGGCCCCACCACGCTGCCGCCCTTGAGCGGCACGTAGCGGCGTTCACCCAGGGGCGCGGCGCCCAGGCTGACGACGCCTTCCACCTCGCAGCGCACGCGGGTGAAGGGATGGAGTTGCGGCGGCGCCGGGAAGAGGTTCGGATCGGTCGGGTTCATGGTCGGGTCCGGTGAGAGGGAGAAAAGGGTGCAGGGTGGGGTGGCCAGGCCAAGGGCCGGCCGTGGCGTCTGCGGGCTTGCACGGCTTGCGCGGGCGGGGCGAGGCGGCGCCGCGCGGTTCGCTGCTCAGCGCCCGGTGCCTGCCGAACGGTCGAAGGCCGCGTCCACCGGCACCTGCAGGCCGGTGGCCAGGTGATTGGTCCTGGCGGCCAGGGCGACGATGGCCAGCAGCTCGGCATGCTGCGCATCCGTCATGCCCTTGGCCCGCGCCGCGGCGGTGTGGGAATGCACGCAGTAGCTGCAGCTGTTGGCGATGGAGACGGCGATGTAGACCATCTCCTTGGTCAGCGGGTCCAGCAGGGTGGGCGTGGCCATCAGCGCCTTCACCTCGGCCCAGGTCTGGGCCAGCAGCGGCGGGTCGAAGGCCAGGGCGCGCCAGAGGTTGTTGATGAAGTCGGTCTTGCGCGTGGCGCGGATGTCGTCAAAGACGGCCTGCACGCGCGGGTCGGATTCCGGATCGGTCGGGGCGGTGACGGTGCTCATGGCTGCGTGGCGTTGATCTGCTTCAGGTGCTGGGCCAGGGCCCGCCAGGCGGGGCCGAAGCCCTGGACAACATACATGCGCGGGTGCTCCTCGGGGCAAGGCCGGCCGGGCGGCGACAATCGCAGCCATGCAATTCATCGACCTCAAATCCCAGTATGCCGCCCTGAAGCCGCAGATCGATGCCGGCATCCAGGCCGTGCTCGACCATGGCCAGTACATCATGGGGCCCGAGGTCAAGGCGCTGGAAACCAAGCTCGCCGCCCGCACAGGGGTGAAGAACTGCATCACCGTCTCCAGCGGCACCGAGGCCCTGCTGATCGCGCTGATGGCCCTGGGCGTCAAGCCCGGCGACGAGGTCATCACCAGTCCCTTCACCTTTGCGGCGACCGGCGAAATGATCGCCCTGATCGGCGCCGTGCCGGTGTTCGTGGACATCGAGGCCGACACCTGCAACATCGACGTGCGCCAGATCGAGGCCGCCATCACCCCGCGCACCAAGGCCATCATGCCGGTGAGCCTGTACGGCCAGGTGGCCGACCTGGCCGAGATCAATGCCATCGCCGCGAAGCACGGCCTGGCGGTGATCGAGGACGCGGCGCAGAGCTACGGCGCCACCTACCAGGGCAGGTCCAGCTGCGGCCTTTCCACCTTCGGTGCCACCAGCTTCTTCCCCAGCAAGCCGCTGGGCTGCTATGGCGATGGCGGCGCGCTCTTCACCGATGACGACGCGCTGGCCCAGGCCGCGCGCGAGATCCGCGTGCACGGCCAGAGCGCGCGCTACACCCACACCCGCATCGGCGTGGGCGGCCGCATGGACACGCTGCAATGCGCCGTGGTGCTGGCCAAGCTGGACCGCTTCGAGTGGGAGCTGCAGCGCCGCCGCGAGATCGGCGCGCGTTACCACCAGCTGCTCGCCCCGCTGCAGGCACTCGGCCTGGGCCTGCTGGCCGTGCGGCCGGACCGCGACTGCGTGTGGGGTCAATACACCGTCTTCGTGCCGCAGCGCGACCGGGTGCAGGCCGCGCTGCAGGCCGCCGGCATCCCGACCGCCGTGCATTACCCGAAACCGCTGCATCACCAGGCCGCCTATGCCCAGTTCTGCTGCCCGGACTGCTGCCCCAACAGCGTGACGGCCGGCCGCAGCGTGATGAGCCTGCCCATGAGCCCCGACTTGGGCGAGGCCGACCAGGATCGCGTCGTCGCTGCCCTGGCCGCCGCCCTGCAGGGGCTGCGCGGGGGCGTCGTTGCATGAGCGCCTGGCGTTGCTGCAACGCGTGTGGCGCCGCTGCGCCGCGCGAGCTGTTCCAGCGCGACGGGTTCCACATCGTCGAATGCCGTGACTGCGCCCTGACCTACGTGGGCGAGGACCCCGCCACGATCGACTTCAACGCCCTGTACGACGAGAGCTACTACACCGGCGGGCAGGAAGGCGTGTTCGCCGACTATGTCGGCCAGGCGCCGGCACGGCGCGCCGCGGCGCGTCGGCGCCTGTCGCCGATCTGGGGCCTGGGCCGGCTGAAATCGGGCGGGCGGCTGCTCGACGTGGGTTGTGCGGCGGGTTTCTTCCTGGTCGAGGCGCAGGCGCGCTACGAGGTCAGCGGTGTCGAGCTGAGTGACTACTCCTCGCGTTTCGCGCGCGAGCAGTTCGGGCTGGACGTCACCACCGGCACCTTGCAGGAGGCTGCGTTCGAACCGGCACTGTTCGACCTCGTCACCCTGTGGGACGTGATCGAACACGTGGCCGACCCGCTGGCCGTGCTGACCGAGGTGGCGCGTGTGCTGGCACCCGGCGGCAAGGTGGTGCTGACCACCGGCGACATCGGCAGCCGCTACGCGCGTGCGCGCGGCGCCGACTGGCACTTGCTGACGCCGCCCTGGCACCTGTATTTCTTCTCGCGCGCCACCCTGACGGGCCTGGCCGCGCGCGCCGGGCTGAAGGTGGACGGCGTCAGCGCCCAGGGCGTGGCGGGTGACGGCCGCTGGTCGCGCAGCAAGCCCGGCCTGCTGGTCGACCGGCTGTGCGGGCGCGGCGACATCATGCAGGTCACGCTGTCGCATGAGCGCGCCGCTGCGGCCGCTGCTGTTGCGGCTGCCGCCACCCGGCGCCAGGCGGCCTGAGTGGTGGTGCGGGCGACGGTGCGAGCGGCGCTGCGACCGGTGGTGCGAGTGCGGCCGTGAGCGGCATTGCGCGCGGCAGCCTGATCAACCTCGTCACGCGGGTGGCGGCGGTCGGACTGGGCCTGGCCATCACCTTGTACGTGGCGCGGCTGGGGCCGGCGCGCCAGGGCGAATTCGCGCTGTTCACTGCCGTCGAATCGGTGCTGATGGCGTTGACCTCGGGCTTCGGCGTGGCGATCGCGCGGCGCATCTCGCACCACGGCGAACGCCCGGCCGGGCTGGTCGGCGCCAGCATGCTGGCCTGTGTGCTGCTGGGGCTGGTGGCGGCGGCCGGGCTGGCCGGCGTGGCGCTGGCGTCGGTGGCCGGGCTGGCCCTGCCGATGCCTGGTGCCACCTCCGTCTCATCTTCCGCCGCCTCCGCCGCGGCGGCGGGTGCCGGCCACTACCAGTCGCTCTGGCTGCTGGCGCTGGCGGCGCCGCTGCTGTTCGTGTCGCCCAACCTCGCCGGCCTGTGGCTGGGCAGCGGGCGCATGGGCGGCCTGGCGCGGCTGACGCTGGCCGCGCCGGGCCTGACGCTGCTGTTCATCGGCCTGGCCGCGCTGGCCGGTCTGCCCGCTGCCGTGGTCGTGGCGCTGGGCGCCTGGGTGGCGGCGCGGGTGTGTGTGGCGCTGGGCGCGCTGCTGGCGGCCTGGCGCGGCGGCTGGCTGGGCCGGCCGGACTGGCCGGCGCTGGTCGGCGAGTCGCGCTTCGTGCTGGTGATCGGCGCGACCAACCTGGTCGCCCTGCTCAACTACAAGGTCGACATCTTCCTGGTCGAGCGTTTCCTCGGCCTCGGGCCGACGGGCGTGTATTCGATCGCGGTGATGGTGGCCGAGCTGCTCTGGCTGGTGTCGTCGTCGGTCACCACCGCGGCCTATGCGCGCATCGGTGCGCCGGACGCCGCCCAGGCCACGCGCCTGACCGTGCGCGCCGTGCACGCCAGCGTGCTGCTGCTGCTGGCGCTGTGCCCGCTGCTGTGGCTGTTCGCCGCGCTGGTCGTGCCCTGGCTGCTCGGCCCCGCCTACGCCGGCGCGCTGCAGGCGCTGGCCGTGCTGCTGCCGGGCGTGGCGCTGTACGGTGCGGCGTCGGCGTTGTCGGCCTGGTTCACCAACCACGCTGGGCGCCCGCTGGTGCCGGCGCTGCTGGCCGGCAGTTCGCTGCTGTTCACGGTGGTGGTGTCGCTGCTGGCGATCCCGCGTCTGGGCATGCTGGGCGGCGCGCTGGCCACCAGCCTGTCGTACGGCGCCACCGTGGGGCTGGGCGGCTGGCTGTTCATGCGCGCCTCGGGCACGCCGGCCGGTGTGTTGCTGCGGCCGGACTGGGCGGCCATGGCGGCCGACCTGCGCCGGCTGCGCCATCGCTGACAATCCCCGCATGCGTGCATGGATCAATCGCTGGCGCCGGCGCGTGGCGCATGCCATCAACTTCACGGTCATCTTTGGTGAGCGTTCGCAGGGGCGCTACCTGCCGTACACGCGCATCTCGCCGTCGACCTGCATCGACTACGAGGAAAACCTCGTGCTGGGCGACCACGTCTTCATCGGCCCCTTCAACTTCATCGAGGCCAGCGGCGGCATCACGATCGAGGAAGGTGTGCAGATCACCAATCACGTCAGCCTGACCACGCACAGCTCGCACCGCGCCCAGCGCCTGCTGGGGGCCGAGTTCAGCACCTGGACCGGCGGCGACGGCCAGACCGCCGACCGCCCGGGCTGGATCGGCGGGCCCATCCACATCGGCGCCTACAGCTTCATCGGCCCGCACACGCTGATCGAGGCCGGCACGCGCGTGGGCCGCGGCTGCATCATCTGTGCCGGCAGCCAGCTGCGCGGCGACTACACCGATTTCGCCGTCATCGAAGGCCGCCCGGCCCGTGTGGTGGGCGACAGCCGCACCGGCGACGCCAGGCTGCTGGAGGTCTACCCCGAGCTCAAGCCCTTCCACGAAGCCTGGGCCGGGCCGCTGCCGGCGCCCGAACCAGGCGCGCCGTCGCGTGCGCGGCCGCGTCGATGATGAGCCCGTCGTCGTCCGCGCGCCTGCGCATCGCCCTGGTGGGCGACGGCGACAGCCCGCACCTGCTGAAGTGGGCGCGTGCGCTGGCACCGCAGGTGGAGCTGTGGGTGGCGTCCAGCCGCGGCTTCCTGCCCGGCTACGACGGCCTGGTGCCGAGCTGGCGCCGCCTGGCGCTGGGCGGCCAGTCGCGCCACGGCGGCGACAACGTCGGCCTGCTGCTGCAGCTGCCGCGCCTGGGCCGCTGGCTGCAGCAGGTCGATGCGGACTGGATCCACGCCCACTACCTCACCTCCCACGGCACGCTGGCCTGGGCGGCCAGACGCGGCTGGGGCCTGCGCGGCCGCCTGATCGGCTCGGCCTGGGGCAGCGACATCCTGGTCACGCCGGCCCGCTCGGCGGTCTATGCCTGGCTGACCCGCCAGGTGCTGGGCGCCTGCACCCTGGCCACCAGCGATTCCCAGCACATGGCCGATGCCATGCGCCGCCTGGGCGCGGCCGAGGTGCAGGTGCTCTTCTTCGGCCTGGAGAAGATGCCGCCGCCCCCGCCCGGCAAGCAGCCCTGGCTGTTCTACGCCAACCGCGGACTGGAGGCGATCTACCGGCCGCAGGCGGTGATCGAGCTCTTCGCCGCCATCGCCGCGCTGCGGCCCGAGGCCCGCCTGGTGGTGGCCAACGACGGCTCGCTGCGCCCGGCCCTGGAGGCCCGCGTGGCGGCCCTGGGCCTGGCCGACCGGGTCAGCTTCACCGGCCGCATCGGCCCGGCCGAGCAGGACCGGCTCTATGCCCGCGCGCCCTGGTTCCTCAGCCTGCCCGAGAGTGATTCGGTCTCGGTCTCGGTGCTGGAGGCCCTGGCCCATGGCTGCATCCCGCTGCTCTCCGACCTGCCGGCCAACCGCGAGCTGGTGCGCAGCGGCGACAACGGCCTGGTGCTGGACGCTGGCCTCTCCCAGGCGCTGATGGCAGCGGCGCGCCAGGGCGG
This sequence comes from Pseudomonadota bacterium, assembly GCA_046046045.1. GTDB lineage: Bacteria > Pseudomonadota > Gammaproteobacteria > Burkholderiales > Burkholderiaceae_C > Sphaerotilus. Next base: position 7,031 of record JBJOKP010000030.1, read on the forward strand.
GCCTGAACCCCTGCCCGCCACCGCCCTGGCCGGGCTGGCGGACCAGCTCGACGCCCTGGTGCAGCGCAGCCCCGAGATCGCCCGCGCCAACCGCGCCTGGGTGCAGGACCAGGCCATGTTCGCCCCGGCGGTCGGCCGCCTGCTGGAGCGGCTGCGCGGCCAGGATCGCTGAGGCCCGTGTCTCCCGCTCTGCCTCGCTTCGATTTCCCGCGATGAACATCGTCTACCTCAACCACTACGCCGGCTCGCCGCGCCACGGCATGGAGTTCCGGCCCTATTACCTGGCGCGGGAATGGGTGCGCGCCGGCCATGCCGTCACCATGCTGGCGGCGGGCTATTCGCATGTGCGCGCCACCCAGCCCGTGGCGGCTGATGGCGCGCCGCTGGAACAGCCCGGCGGGCCGGCCCGGCACGAGACCCTGGACGGCATCCACTACCGCTGGTATCCGGCGCCGCGCTACCAGGGCAACGGTCTGGGGCGGGTGAAGAACATCTGGGCCTTCCTGCGCCGCTTGTGGGCCGAGACGCCGGCCCTGGTCCGCGAGCTCAGGCCCGACGTGGTGATCGCTTCCTCCACCTATCCCATGGACATCTGGGTGGCGCGCCGCCTGGCCCGCCAGGCCGGGGCCAGGCTGGTGTTCGAGGTGCACGACCTGTGGCCGCTCTCGCCCATCGAGCTCTCGGGCATGTCGCCGCGCCATCCCTTCATCATGCTGTGCCAGAAGGCCGAGGACGACGCCTACCGCGACGCCGACCTGGTGGTCTCCATGCTGCCCAAGGTGGCCGGCCACATGAGCGCCCACGGCCTGGACCTGGCCCGCCTGTGCATCGTGCCCAACGGCATCTCGCCCGACGACTGGGCGCCGCCGGGTACGCCCTTGCCGCCCCTGCGCGAGGACATCGCCGCGGCCATCGCCCAGGTGCGTGCCGCCGGCCAGGTGCTGGTGGGCTATGCCGGCTCCATGGGCCTGCCCAATGCGCTGGACGACCTGCTGGATGCGCTGGTGCTGCTCAAGCATCGGCAGCCGGCCGGCACGGCGCAGCCGCCGCTGCAGGTGCTGATGGTGGGTGACGGCCATGAGCGCGAGCGCCTGGTGGCGCGCATCGCCGCCGAGGGCCTGGCCGGCTGGGTGCGCTGGTGCCCGCCCGTGCCCAAGGCGCAGATCCCGGCCCTGCTGGCCCAGATCGACATCGCCTACATCGGCTGGCAGAAGGTGCCCATCTACCGCTTCGGCATCGCGCCCAACAAGCTGATGGACTACATGATGGCCGGCCGCTGCGTGCTGCATGCGGTGGAGGCCGGCAACGACCCCGTGGCCGAGGCCGGCTGCGGCCTGACCGTGGCGCCGCAGGACCCGGCCGCCATCGCCGCCGGCCTGCTGGCCTTGGCCGGCCACAGCCCGGCGGATCGGGCGGCCATGGGGGAACGCGGCCGGGCCTTCGTCCAGGCCCACCACACCTACCCGGTGCTGGCGCGACGTTTTGTCGATGCCGTCGTCGCCTGTGCGCCACGCCAGGGCGCTCTGCCGGGCAAGCCCTGAGCGCACCGGCGCGGTGCAGGCCCCAGCATCGCGGGCCGGCCGGATCCGGCCTCCAGCGATCTGCGCCCCCCGCCTCAACCCACCACCGTGACCGCCCCGCGCCTCTCTCCCGCCCCGCCGCCGGCTGATGTGCCGCCGGATGCCCTGCCATCGCCGGCATCCCCGGACCGGCATCAGGCGGAGCTGCGCGCCATCGCCTCGCGGTATGCCCGCCGCACCGGGCCGGACCGCTACAGCCTGCTGGCGCCCGATGTCTGGCAACTGGTGCAGGAGCGCCAGCGCGCCATGCTGGGCCTGTTCGCCGCAGCCGGCTGGCGCGACCTGGGCGAGCGCCGCATCGTCGAGGTGGGTTGTGGTGCCGGCGGCAACCTGCTGGAACTGCTGCGCCTGGGCGCCCGGCCCGAACACCTCACCGGCCTGGAACTGCTGCCGGACCGCTACGAGCAGGCCCGCCACAGCCTGCCCGCGGCCACGGCCCTGCACCCGGGTGATGCCCGCCAGGCGCCCATCGCCCCGGCCAGCGTCGACCTGGTGCTGCAGGCCACCGTCTTCTCCTCGCTGCTGGACGACGGCCTGCAGGCCGACCTGGCCGCCGCCATGTGGCGCTGGCTCAAGCCCGGCGGCGCCGTGCTCTGGTACGACTTCGCCATCAACAACCCGGGCAACCCGGATGTGCGCGGCGTGCCGCTGGCCCGCGTGCGCGAACTGTTTCCCCAGGCCGAACCCCTGCACCTGCGCCGCGTCACCCTGGCCCCGCCCATCGCCCGGCGCGTCTGCCGCCTGCATCCGGCGCTCTATCACCTCTTCAACGCCCTGCCGCTGCTGCGCACGCACCGGCTGGTGTGGCTAGGCAAGGGCCCTGCCCCCTGAGCGGTTGCTGGCACTGGGGGGCGCAGCCTCCTGCCCGGGTCGGAGAGGGCCCGGACATCCCCCGTTGGACTGACCTCACACGGGTGCAGCGTGCGCCGCGAGGCGCAACAATGAGACGCCCCTGGCCTCAAGTCCCAGGAACCGCTTGATCCACCTGTTGACCGCACCTACCGGCCCTATCCGAGGAGAACCTGACATGTCCGCACCTGCTCTGCCGCGCCCACAACGCCTCCATCGCCTGGGGGTCTCCGGCCTTGCAGCCATCACCCTGGGGCTGAGCGCCTGCGGCGGTGGTGGCGGTGGTGGCAGCGCCCCAATCACCGCCGGCCCGGCGGTGACCATCAGTGCGGCCAACTACACCACCGTCGGCTCGGAAAGCATCGCCAGTGTGCAGACCGGGGTGGCCGGCCCCCCCAGCAACCCCATCCTGGGGGTTCAGAGCAGCGCGGACAACCACGCCCTGCGTTATGTCACCGGGCGCATCCCAGCCTGGTTGCAGATGGCTGTTTCCATGCCGCGGGTGGTGGGTGGAGCGACCTTGCGCGACACCCTGCCCTGCAGTTCGGGCAGCATGTCGATCACGTTCAACGATACCAACGGCAATTTGGATCTCGATGCGGCAGAGTCGGTCTCCATCGTCTTTAACAGCTGCGTGGAACTGGGCCTGACCTTGACCGGTTCAATGAGCTTCAAGCTGAACGCCCAGCCTCAGAACTTCGATGGACTGGCCTACCCTCAGGTGTTGGATGCGACGGTGACCATGAACAACATGGCGTTGAGCACCGCCACGACCCGGGAGGCCATGAGCGGGGTGCTGGTGATGCAGGTGAACCAGACCTCCGCCACGGACGGCCAGCAGCACGTGTCCAGCCCCGGCGTATCGATGACGACAGTGGTAGGCAGCGTTTCGCGCACCCGCACCCTGACCAACTTCGACGCCAGCTCATCGATGGTGGCCGGCGTGGAGACCGACACCTTCACGGCCACGGTCTCTTCCAGCGTGCTGGGCGGTGGATCGGCCGTGGTGACCACCACGACGCCCTTCGTGGTCCCGGCTGGTGGCACCTATCCCACCAGTGGTGCGGCCCTGGCCACCGGCGCGAATGGCGGCAAGGTGGTCATGACGGCCCTGCCCGACGGCGTCAACCTGCAGCTGGA
>JBJOKP010000031.1:0-10592 GCA_046046045.1 Pseudomonadota bacterium
TCGTCCACGCGGCGGTCGCCCGAGGTGACGACCAGCACCGGGTGGTCGTCGGCCTTGCGGCGGAAGATCACGCTCTTGGCGATCTGGCCCAGGGCGATGCCCAGGGCATCCGCCGCCTCCTGCGAGGTGCGGGCGGGGATGTCCAGCAGGCGCGGCGCATGCGGGTGGGCCCGCTCGGCCAGCAGGCGGCGCACATGGCGGAAGCCGGCGGGCAGGGCGGGGTCGTCCACGGCGGTGTCGGCGGCGGTGTCGGCGGCGGCGTGCGAAGGAGTGTGGGTGGGGGCGTCGGACATCGATCGGGGTCTGGGGCTGGGGCCGGGCGTGACATGCTTGCCGCGCTGCCGTGGCCCGGCGTGGCCGCCCCCCGCGTTCACGGGGGCGGCGGGCCTGGGCGGCCCGGGTGGGCACCGCTAAGGTGGGCGCTGATTGTCCCTGCAGCCCGCCGCGCCCGCCTCGCCCCCCGTCACCCATGTCCGCCCTGCCCGCTCCCCGCCTGTTCGCCTGGGCCCATTCCCGGTCCCATGCGCCGGAGCGCCAGCCCGAGGTGATGCTGCGCCGCGCGCCGCGCGTGGTGATCGACAACACCCTGGTGGTGGGCGCGCTGGTCTTCGGCGGCGGGCCTTCGGCGCGGCTGCGCTCGGCCTGGCAGACCCAGCGGGTGCGGCCCATCATGAGCCTGGCCACGCTCTACGACCTGCATTGCCGCCTGGCCGATCCGCGCCTGGCGCTCTCCAGCGACGAGCGCCAGCGCCTGCTCAACGACTACCTGCCCCACACCCTGCGGGCCGATGTCAGCGGCCGGGTCGAGCGCCCGGGGCCCGAGCCCCTGCCCCTGGCCATGCTGCGCCTGGCCCAGGCCACGCGGGCCCATGCCATCGTCAGCGCCGAGCCCGAGCTGCTCGGCCTGCGTGGCGCCAGCCTGCCCTGCGCCGTGCTGAGCCTGGACGCCTTCCTCGACCAGGTGCCCGAGGCGCGGCAGCGCCGCCGCCCGGCCTGAGCCGGCGCTGATTCCGCCGTCGCCCCAGGCCGCCGGGGCGCATGCGGCCCCGGGGCGGGATCAGCCGGCCGCGGCCTTGCGGGCCGCCGTCTTGCCGGCGGCCGACTTGCCCGCCGGGGCGCGGGGGGCACGCGGCTCGAACTCGAACACCACCTTGCCCTCCTTCTTGTCGTAGCTGAGGAAGGCCTTGAACTTGCGGCGCGTCTTGTTGGAGACGAAGCCGTCCAGCAGGTCGGTCTTGCCACTGGCCAGCAGCTTGCCCATCTGCGTGGCCTCGATGGTCTGCTGCAGGATGACCCGGCCGCTCTTGAAGTCGCAGGTCGGGTGGGCACCCACGCCGTGTTCACAGACGTAGTTCGTGCCGTGCTCGTAGACATGGCCCTGGCACTTGGGGCAGGCGCCCAGGCTCTGGGCCGCGCTGAAGTCCACCGGCTCGCCGTCCTCCTGGGCCTTCTTCTCGTCTTCGCCGAAGTCGAACTCGAGCCGCCAGTTGTGGATCTCCTCGTCATGCACGAGCTTGAGTTCGGCGGTGAAGGGCCAGCCGGCCTTGGAGCGGAAGCCCTCCATCGGGCCGATCTTGTGCTGGCGCAGCAGGGCGTCGGCCTCGTGCAGCTCGAAGCTGCGGCCGCCCGGGATCTTGGTGATGGAGAAGCCGCAGCCCGGGCCTTCCTGGCCTTCGACCGGCGCCTGGGTGGGGGCCGCACCTTCCTTGCCCACGCAGGTGAAGCGGCGGTAGTTCTCCTTCACCACGCCGCCGCAGTTGGGGCAGGGCGAGCTGAGCGTGGCGTAGTCGCCCGGGATGGTGTCGCGGTCGTATTCCTTGGCCTTCTTGACGATTCGCTGGGCCATGTCGGCAATGCCGGCCATGAAGGCATCGCGGCTGAGCCGACCCTTCTCCATCTCGGTGAGCTGGTGCTCCCACTGGCCGGTGAGTTCGGGCTTGGTCAGGTCCTCCACCGCCAGGCCGCGCAGCAGGGTCATGAGCTGGAAGGCCTTGGCCGTGGGGATGAGGTCGCGGCCCTCGCGCAGCATGTATTTCTCGAGGATGAGGCCTTCGATGATGGCCGCCCGCGTGGCTGGTGTGCCCAGGCCCTTCTCCTGCATGGCGGCCTTGAGCTCCTCGTCGTCGATGAGCTTGCCCGCGCCTTCCATGGCGCTGAGCAGCGTGCCTTCGTTGTAGCGTGCCGGCGGGCGGGTGCGCTGATGCACCACGTCCAGGCGCTCGTTCTTCACCCGCTCGCCGGGCTGCACGGCCACCAGGTTGGCATCTTCGTCCTGGGCCTCCTTGCCGTAGACCGCCAGCCAGCCGGGGTTGACCAGCACCTTGCCGTTGGTCTGGAAGCTGTGGGTCCTGCCGCCCGCGGCCACCTCGGTGATGCGGGTGGTGACCATGTATTCGGCCGAGGGGTAGAAGACCGCGATGAAGCGCTTGACCACCATGTCGTAGAGCTTGGCCTCGACCTCGGTCAGGCTGCGCGGCGCCTGCAGCGTGGGAATGATGGCGAAGTGGTCCGACACCTTGGCGTTGTCGAACACCCGCTTGGTCGGCTTCACGTAGCCGGCCGAGATGGCCTTGCCGGCATGGGCGGCCAGTTCGCGCAGCGGACCGGGCAGGTCGTCGCTGGCAATCATCTCCAGGGTCTGGCGCGCCACGGGCACATAGTCCTCGGGCAGGGCGCGCGAGTCGGTCCGCGGGTAGGTCAGCACCTTGTGCTTCTCGTACAGGGCCTGGGCGATGGAGAGGGTGGTCTTGGCCGAGAAGCCGAAGCGCGAGTTGGCCTCGCGCTGCAGCGTGGTCAGGTCGTAGAGCAGCGGGCTGGCCTGGCTGCTGGGCTTGGCCTCTTCGGTCACCGTGCCGCTCTGGCCGCGCACGGCCGCGGCAATGGCCTCGGCCTGGGCCTGGTCCCACAGGCGGTCGGCGCGCTTGTCGGGGTCGACCTCCTCGCCGTCTTTCCCACTCGCCTTGTCCTTCTTGAACTTGGGATCGAACCACTTGGCCTCGTAGCTGCCGGCGGCGCAGTCGAAGGCGGCCTTGAGCTCCCAGTAGTCGCGCGCCACATGCTTGCGGATCTTCTCCTCGCGTTCCACCACGATGGAGAGCGTGGGCGTCTGCACCCGGCCCACGGTGGTCAGGAAGAAGCCGCCGTCGCGCGAGTTGAAGGCCGTCATGGCTCGCGTGCCATTGATGCCCACCAGCCAGTCGGCCTCGCTGCGGCTGCGCGCCGCATCCGAGAGGCCGCGCATCTCGGCCTCGCCGCGCAGGCGCTCGAAGCCGTCGCGGATGGCCTGGGGCGTCATGCTCTGCAGCCACAGCCGGGTGACCGGCTTGCTGCCGCTCTTGGCGCCCAGGGCGTATTGCTCGATGAGGCGGAAGATCAGCTCACCCTCGCGGCCCGCGTCACAGGCGTTGATGAGCGAGGTGACGTCCTTGCGCTTGATGAGCTTGACCACGGCCGACAGCCTGGCCTTGTTCTTGTCGATGGGTTCGAGCTCGAAGTGCGGCGGCACCACCGGCAGGTGGGCGAAGCTCCACTTGCCGCGCTTGACGTCGTAGGCCTCGGGGGCCTTGATCTCCACCAGGTGGCCGACCGCCGAGGTGACGACGTAGTGCTCGTTCTCGAAGTGGTCGGCGTATTTCTCGAACTTGCCCGAACTCGGCGTCAGGGCACGCACGATGTCCTGGGCGACCGAAGGCTTTTCCGCGATGACGAGGGCTTTGCTCATGAGGGGACAACTTCTTCACGATGGATCCGGGCCGGACTGCGTGTGTGGCCTCCCTACAATCCGGCCGCCTCACACGCGCGCGCCCACGCGCGCACCCACCACTTCAATCTAACCAATTTCCGGTTCCCCGCATGAAGCCTGCCGAGCGCACCGCCCAGCCCGCCCCCCGAGGCCGGGGTTCCTCGACCTCGGCGACCGCGGTGAAGCCGGCCGCCGAGACGGTGGCCAGCCGGAAGGTGGCGACGAAGACGGTGGCGACGAAGCAGGCTGCCAAGAAGGCGGCAGCCACCAAGCAGGCGGCGACCAAGGAGGCCGCGGGCAGGAAAGCCGTTGCCAAGCAGGAAGTCGGCAGGAAGGCGGCCGTGAAGCAGCCGAAGGTGACGCCCTTGGAGGCCAAGGGCCGCAAGAAGGCGGCAGCGCCGCTTGCCCCTGCTGCGGCCGAGGCGGCGCCCGCCAGCCGCGGCAAGCGCCTGCAGGTGCGCCGCTCGGGCGTGCATGGCAAGGGTGTCTACGCCCTCACCACGCTGAGGAAGGGCGAGCTGCTGATCGAATACAAGGGCGAGGTCATCCCCTGGGACGAGGCACTGCGCCGCCATCCCCATGACCCCAGCCAGCCCGACCACACCTTCTACTTCCACCTTGAGGACGGCTCGGTCATCGACGGCAACGTCCAGGGCAACTCGGCCCGCTGGATCAACCATAGCTGCGATCCCAACTGCGAGGCCGAGGACGACGAGGGCCGCATCTTCATCAAGGCCCTGCGCAAGATCCGGCCCGGCGAGGAGCTGTTCTTCGACTACCAGCTGATGATCGACGAGCGCCGCACCAGGAAGCTGGAGCAGCGCTACGCCTGCTGGTGCGGCGCCACCACCTGCCGCGGCACCATGCTCGCGCCCAAGGACTGATGCCTGCCGCGCCGGCCCCGGTGGCTGCCCTGCCCACGCCCGGCGTTCCGCCGGCGGCTCTGCTGACACCCGCCGCACCCCCGGCGGCCCTGCTGCCCTGGCAGGCCGAAGACCTCTGGCTCGCCAGCCAGGCGCTGGTGCAGGGCCTGTCCATCGACATCCTGCCGCTTACCGGTTCCACCAATGCCGATGCCCTGGCCCGCCTGCGCCAGGGGCCCGACGGTGATGCCTCGCCCTGCCTCATCGTGGCCGAGCGGCAGAGCGCCGGGCGTGGCCGGCTGGGCCGGCCCTGGTGGTCCGCCCCGGGGGCCAGCCTCACCTTCAGCCTGGCCCTGGCCTATGCGCCGGCCGACTGGTCCGGACTCTCCCTGGCCGTGGGCCTGGCCCTGGCGAAGGCCCTGGATCCGCCGCGGCAGGATCAGCCGCTGAGCCTGGGTCTCAAGTGGCCCAACGACCTCTGGCTGCGCGCCAGCGACAGCAAGCTGGGCGGCATCCTGATCGAGACCACCGGCCTGCCGGCAGGCTGTGTGCCCGCCCCGCTCTGGCCGGGCGAGGCCGCCCGGCCGGCCACGGGCCTGCGCTGGACGGTGATCGGCATCGGCCTGAACATCGCGGCCACGCCGCCTGATCTGCCGCATGATCTGCCGGACGTGCCGCCGATGCCGTCGCAGCCAGGCTCAGGCCATGAGCCACCTCGTTATGCCACCGGCTATGCCGGACTGCAGCAGATCGATCCCGGCCTGAGCGCGCCCGCGGTGCTGGCCCGCGTGCTGCCGGCCCTGCTGGTGGCGCTGCGCCGCTTCGAGGCGGCGGGCTGGCCGGCCTGCGCGGCCGACTGGCCGGCCCGCGACCTGCTGCTGGGCCGGCCGCTCAGCGCCGGCGAGCGGCGTGGGCGCGGTGCCGGCGTGGCGGCCGATGGCAGCCTGAGGCTGGACCTGGCCGCGCCGGGCGAGGCCCCGCGCATCGAATTCGTGCAGGCCGGAGAAGTGAGCGTGCGCCCATGCTGAGAGCCCTGGCCTTCGTGCTGCTGGTGGTCAACCTGGTCATCCTGTCCTGGACCCAGGGCTGGCTGGTCGGCGTGATCGGTCGTGGACCCGACACCGACCGTGAGCCGCAGCGCCTGCAGAACCAGGTCAATGCCCCGGCCATCCAGGTGATGGACCCGGCCGCCCTGGCGCGGCTGCAGAGCCGCACCGTCTGCCTGGAGGCCGGCCCCTACAGCCAGGCCGAGATGGCGCAGATCGACACCCTGGCCCGCTCGGCCCTGCCCGAAGGCAGCTGGACCCTGCTGAGCCGCGAGCGTGCCGGCAGCTGGGCGGTCTACATGGGCCGCTACACCGCGCCCGAGTCGCTGGCCAGGAAAAGTGCCGAGCTCAGGCGCCTGGGCGTGGCTTTCGAGGAGCTCAGGAGCGGCGACCATGCGCCCGGCCTGATGCTGGGGCGGTTTGGTCGTGTGGAGGAGGCCCAGGAGGCCCTGCGCCGCCTGGCCGAGAAGAAGGTGCGCAGCGCCCGCGTGCTGCAGCTGGCCGCGCCGGTGACCAGCTTCCACCTGCGCATCCCGCGCGCGGATGCCAACCTGCAGGCCAGCGCCGACAGCCTCAAGGGCAACCTGCTGGGCCGCCGTTTCGCCAGCTGCGACGCCGCGAAGTGAGCGTCCAGAACCGCGAAGCGGGCCGCCGGGGCCGGGTTGGCTGGCCGCTGTCCAGGCTCTGAAAGAGGGCGAGGCTGCGCCCCGCTGGTGCCTGCATGCACCAGCACGGTTCGGCGCTGAAGGTGGATCGCCGCTGGCTGGCCGGCCTGTGGGTGGCCACGACCGACGCCCGCCCGGTGGCGCCAGCGAAAGGCATGCCCGCCTTCGTGATGCAGTGCGCGAACGCGGGCAAGCCCGGCCACAGCCAGGGCGCCTGGCCTCCCCGAATCATGGGGGAACCCCCTGGAACTGCCCTGATCTGGCAGGGCCTCTGCATGGTTTTCGGAAGAGCGTGGCTGCAGTCCGTGGCCGCGCGGCTTGTCTTGCCTCAGGACTCTTCCGAATGAACGAACTCGTCAACATGGCCTGGGTGGCCGTCTGCGCCGCCCTGGTCTTCTTCATGCAGGCCGGCTTCGCGCTGGTCGAGGGCGGCCTCTCGCGGGCCAAGAACTCGGTCAACGTGATCATGAAGGTCTACCTCGGCACCTGCCTGGCCGGCACGGCCTTCTGGCTCACCGGCTGGGGCCTGGCCTTCGGCCCCAGCCTGGGCGGGTGGTATGGCGTGGGCGAGTTCGCCCTCACCGAGTTCACGCCGGCCAAGGGCGTGGGTCTGGTCTACCAGATGATGTTCGGCATCACCGCCGTCTCCATCGTCTCGGGCGCGGTGGCCGAGCGCATGCGCTACGGTGGCTACCTGGCGTTTGCCGTGCTCATGTCCCTGCTCATCTACCCGGTCTACGCCCACTGGGTGTGGAACGAGGCCGGCTGGCTCAAGAAGCTGGGCTTCGTGGACTTCGCCGGTGACGGCGTGGTGCATTCGGTGGGCGCCTGGTGCGCCCTGGCCGGCCTGCTGGTGCTGGGCCCGCGCCTGGGCCGCTACAGCAAGGAGGGCGAGGCCCGCGACATCCCCGGCCACAACCTGCCCCTGGTGGCCCTGGGCGGCTTCGTCCTGTGGCTGGGCTGGTTCGGCTTCAACGGCGGCAGCGTCAGCGGCCTGGACAGCGCCAACCTCGGCATGGTGTTGCTGGTCACCCACCTGGGCGCCTGCGGCGGTGGCATCGGCGCCCTGGCCTTCCAGAAGCTCACCGGCCGCCCGGTGCTCATGACGGCCAGCGTCAACGGCAGCCTGTGCGGCCTGGTGGCCATCACGGCCGGCGCCGGCACGCTCAACCCCGCCACCGGCCTGCTGACCGGCATGGTGGCGGGCGTGTTGTGCGTCTGGGGGGCGGAGCGCATCCGCGCCCTGCGCATCGACGACGCGGTGGATGCCGTGGCCGTGCACGGCCTGGGCGGCACCTGGGGCCTGCTGGCCGCCGGACTGTTCTACGAAGGCGACATGTTCAATGCCGAGCGCATCGGCGTGCAGGTGCTGGGCATAGGCGCCGCCCTGGCCTGGGCCCTGCCCCTGGCCTGGCTGAGCTTCAAGGCCATCGACCGCGTGCTGCCCCTGCGGGCGCCGGCCCAGAACGAGCAGCGTGGCCTGGACCATACCGAGCACCACGAGATCGGCTATCCCGAGTTCCAGGACTCCCCCGGCGGTGGCCTGGCCGGCCGCCAGGGAGCGTGAACATGGACGCCCGCACCCGCCGCCGCTGCGCCGCCCTGGCCGTGCTGGAAGGCCGACTGGGAGAGGACGAACTCGTCGACGCCCTCTGGATGGCCCATGACCAGCTCAGCGGCGAGGCGGTGACCGACATCATCCGCTTCGTCGACCAGCTGGCCCAGCGCTTCGGCATCGATCCCGCCACCCGCAAGCGCCTCTACGAAGGCCTGCATGCCGCCCTGCGTCGGCCCGAGGCCGAGCTGCCCCTGGACCCCTGGCCCATCATGGCCGCCCAGCGCCCGCAGCAGGCCGCCGCCGCCCAGGCCCGCCCGCCTGCGGTGGCGCCCCCGGCGCTGTCGCGTGGCCCTGCCACCTACCCGGCGGGGGCCGGTGCCTATCCGGCGACCTATCCCGCGACCTATCCCGCAAGTTATCCCGCAAGCTATACGCCGACAAACCCGGCCGGCTATCCCGCGGCCTATCCACCGCCGTATCCACCGCCGTATCCGCCCGCCTATCCACCGGCTTACCCGCCTGCCCAGGCTCAGCCCCCGGCGGCCCCGGTCGCACCAGGCTGGGCCGCCGGCGCGCTGGCAGCCATGCCGGCCGCGGTGCCGGCGCTGGAGGCGGTCGCCCCTGCCGTGACAGCAGCACCGCCGGCCGCCGCACCGGCGCCACCCCCTGCCGCCGAGCGCCCCGCGGCGGCCCTGTCCGCCCCCGCGGCGGATGCGGTGCTGGACTGGCAGGCCGAGGGCGGCGTGCCGGCGGAACAGGCGGTCTTTGCCCAGTTGGTGGCCAGTATGGCGGCCGAACTTGCCCAGACCCATGGCGCCCAGTTCAAGGACTGGGCGGCGGCCTGCCGCGACCAGCTCATCACCGCCCAGGGCCGCACGCTGGAGGAAGGCCTGAAGCAGCGCCTGCAGGCCGCCGTTGCCGCCCTGGCGCCCGAGGCCCCGGCCGCCGAGCTCGCGGCGGCCTGGCAGCTGCCCTTGCCGACCAAGGCCCTGGCCGAACAGCTGACCCTGGTCTACGTCGCCCTGTGCGAGGCGCTGGGGCCCATCCATGCCGACCAGGTGCTGACCCGCGCGGTCAAGCGGGTGGAGCCGGGCCCGGCCGCTCGGGTGGTTTCCCCGCGCCGGCTGCTCTGAACCGGACTGGGCCGGCCCGGCCCGGCGCCGCCAGCAATGAAAACGCCCCGCAGCGCGGGGCGTTTTTGTGTCAGTGGCCGGGGTCGTGCCCGGCCGGTGATTGGAGGCTCAGGCCGCGGCGGCCGGGGCCGCGGGCGCCTGGATGCCCAGGCTGGCGAGCAGCTCGGTGGCGGTCTGGCGCTCGGCCTCGTTGCCCTCGCGCTGCACCACGGCCAGCAGGCCCTGGGCGGCCAGCTGGCGGCCCACTTCCAGGCAGGCCCGGGCGAGTTCCAGCTTCAGGGCGATCTGCTGGCCCAGGGTGGCGCCATCCAGCGGCGTGCCGGCGGTGGGCTGGGCCGGACGCACCAGCAGGGGCGAGGGGCGCAGCGTCTCCACCGTCCGGGCCACCTCGACGGCGGCCTGCGAGATCTCGACCCGCCTGGGCTTCAGGCCGCGGCCGGCAGCGTCGCTGTCGCGGAAGTCCCCCGCGGCTGCGCGCAGACGCTTGTGCGGATCACGCCGGCGCCACCACCACCAGCCCGCCGGCAGGGCCAGCAGCAGGCCCAGCAGGGTGTAGGGCAGCAGGTGGCGCAGGCCCCGGCCGCCGCGCACGTCCTCGGGCGCCGTGGCCGGCAGGCGTGGCAGGACACTGGCGGCGGGCGCGCCCGAGTTGGCTTCGGCCGTAGAACTTGCTGCGGAAGCCAGCGTGGTGCCGGCCAGCGGGGCGGCAGGGGCTGGCGCTGCGGCCGAGGCCGATGGCGTGGCGATCGCCGAGGCCTTCGCTGCCGGTGCGGGCGAGGCCACGGGCGCGGCGGTGGTCGGGACACTGGCGGCCACCGGCGCCTTGGCGATGACCGGGGCCGGGGTCGGCGCGGGCACAGGCGCAGGTGCTGTTGCCAGAGCTGGAGCCGGAGCCGGCGCCGCAGCCACCTTGGGCGGCGTGGCCGGGACCGCCGGTGCGGCAGCGCCCCGGCCGGTGGCGGGGGCCGGCGCGGCCTGGGGGCGCAGCGGCGGCAGGGCCGGGGCGGCTTCGTTCTGGCCCAGCAGGGCCAGGTGGGTGCTGACCACCAGGGCGGCCTGGCGCGGATCTTCGGCGGCGATCTGGGCCGGCGTGGGCAGGACCAGGCTCACCCCGCGCTTGAGGCGGTGCAGATTGCCCTGCACGAAGGCCTGCGGGTTGTGGCGCAGGATGGCCACCATGGTGGCGGCCCGGTCGCCGTTGCCGCTGCCCAGGGCCAGGCCAGCCAGGCGCCAGACGTTGTCGTTGGCCACCGTGGTGTGTGTCTGGCCGGCGTCGGCCGCTGCCGCGCCCTCGCCGCTGGTGGCGGCGCTGGCACCTGGGGTCAGGCCGGGCAGGCCCAGGGTGAGCAGGGCCAGGGCCAGGCCGCCCAGGCGGCCGCCCGGGAGGGGCAACCGCATGGTGCCGGCCTCATGGCAGTCGCTCTCGGCTGGGGCCCAGGCAGCCCGCAGGGCAGCCATGAGGGTGGCCTTCTCCCGGCCCAGTTGCTGCAGCCGTTCCGGCATCGGACGGGTGTCGAGCCGGGCAGAGGGTTGGCCTGACGGGGGATTCGGGGCGGTGCTCATGGTGGCGGGCGATGTGGCTGAC
>JBJOKP010000032.1:0-10556 GCA_046046045.1 Pseudomonadota bacterium
AGTCGAACGACGAGTTCCCCATCGGCGGCGAAGGCGTGCTGATCGAGCTGGTGCAGGCGCCGCCCGAGGTGATCGCCAGTTTGGGTTGAGGTCGGACTGAAGGAGGTCCTTGCGGACCTCCTTCAGTCTGCCGAACCGGCCAGGCCTGCATCCGTTATCCAGATATTTTCAATCTATCTGTATTGCAGATATATTTGACTTATCTGAATATCGGATGTCGCCATGGATCCCGACCCTGCCTGCGCCCCCGCTCAGTCTCAAGCGCTGTTCACCGCGCCCCAGCTCGGCCTGTTGCTGAGAGCAGCGCGCAAGCGCCGTGGCCTCACGCAGGCTGAGGTCGGCGCACGGCTCGGCCTGAGCCAGAACCGGGTCTCGCACCTCGAAGGCCACGCCGACGAACTCAGCGTCAAGCAGTTGCTGACCTGGTGCGCCGTGGTCGGCCTGGAGCTGAGTCTGGCCGAACGCCCGGCCGGTGATTTCCCTGTGCCGGCGTCCGCGTCCTTCCCCGCGGCTGACACGCCCGTGGAGTGGTGACATGGCGCGCCGCACGCGTAGCCAGACCCTGACGCTGTGGGCCAACGGCGTGCACGTCGGCCGCTGGACCGTCACCACCCGCGGCGAGATGGAACTGCAGTACGAGCCCGCGTGGCGTGCCTCGCCAGCCGCGCGGCCATCGAGCGCCACCTGCTCGAAGTCGTCACCCCCGACCGCTACGGCGCAGCGCGCGACCCCGACGACGACTTCCGCATCTCGCTGGCCGGCGCGCAGGAGAAGGATGCCTTCCTGCGCTGGAACGGCCGCTGGATGACACCGCGCGGCGCCACGCCCACCACCCACATCTTCAAGCTGCTGCTCGGCCTGGTGGGACGGCGCCAGGCCGACATCAGCACCTCGGTCGACAACGAATGGCTGTGCCTGAAGCTGCTCGGCGCCTACGGCCTGCCCGTGCCGGACGCGCAGATCGCCACATTCGGCAGCCAGCGTGTGCTGGTGGTCGAGCGTTTCGACCGCACGGTCAGCGCCGACGGCCAGCGCCTGCTGCGCCTGATGCAGGAGGACTTCTGCCTGGCCACCGGCACCTCGCCCTGGGTGAAGTACGAGGCCGAGGGCGGGCCGGGCCACGCTGTTCACGCTGCTGCAGCAGTCCGTCGAAGCGCAGCGCGACCTGCGCACGCTGATGGCCGCCCAGGTGCTGTTCTGGCTGCTGCGCGCCCCCGACGGCCACGCCAAGAACTTCAGCATCCACCTGCTGCCCGGCGGCCGCTACCGGCTCACGCCGCTGCACGACGTCATGTCGGCCACCCGGTGATGGGTGACGGCCCCAACCAGTGGTCGCCGCGCGAACTCTGCCTCGCCATGGCTCTGGTCGGCAAGAACCGCCACTATGAGGTCGACCGCATCCAGCGCCGCCATTTCAACAGCACCGCCCGGCGCTGCGGCTACGGCCACCTGGACGGTGCCGAGCCGCTGCTCCAGGACCTCATCGGCCGCACCCCGGCGGTCATCGAACAAGTCGGCCGCAGCCTGCCCGAGGGCTTTTCGCAGTACATGGCCGACACGGTGCTGGCTGGGCTGCAACGGGCCGCCGAGGCGCTGGATCGCATGCCGGCGGGTTGAACGACGCGCGGCTATCTTGCAACCGGATCCTTCATTCATGGGATGCCGAATGTGATCGCCTGAAGGCTTGCCGTCACTGCCCTGCCAGAATCGATGTGTACCCCGGAGGTGTACGCCATGCGCACCAACATCGAACTCGATGACGAGCTGATCGACGAGGCCCGCCGCCTGTCTGGCCTGGCATCCAAACGCGAGACCGTCGACGCAGCCCTGCGCGAGTTTGTCGCCCGCCGCCAGCAGCAGCTCATCCTCGACCTGGCCGGCCAGCCGCTCATCGCCCCGGACTACGACGTGCGCGCCGTGCGCCAGGCCATGGGCACGCCGGGTGGCGGCGATGCTGGTTGACACGACCGTCTGGATCGACCTGCTGCGCGGCCGGGCCACACCCACCGTGGCGCGGCTGCGCGCGCTGCTGGCGAGTGGCGAGGCGCAGATCGCGCCTGTCATCGTGCAGGAACTGCTGCAGGGCGCCAGCGACGAGCGCAGCCTGGACACGCTCACCCGGCGCTTCACCGTCCTGCCGATGCTGGAGCCGCGCGCCGACGGCGCCACCCACGCCGAAGCCGGGCGCCTGTATGCCCGCTGCCGCTGGGCCGGCCTCACCATCCGCAGCCCGCACGATTGCCTGATCGCTCAGACGGCGATCGAGCAGGGTGTGGGCTTGCTGCATGACGATCGGGATTTCGAGTTCATCGCGGGTATCGAGCCACTTCTGGTTCAGGGCCGGCAATGAACTGATCGGTGTGGCGCGGTCGCTCAAGCCACTCTTGGCGTGCGGTCTGCAATTGCAGAATCGCAAGAACAACACGAGTTCGGAGGCATGTCGATGGTCGATGCAGGTGCTGCTCAGGCAGATTCACATCCACGGCCATCGGTCTTGCCGGTCAATCGCAACATCACCCTGGTGTTGCGCAAGGCCTTGGACAAGGTCGATGGCGCGCCTGGCCTGGTTCAGCACCGCATCGTTGGCTGCTGGGCCGATGCGATCGGTGAACCCTACTCGCGAGCAAGCGTCCTGCGGATTGCTGAAACCGAAGCGCCGCTCGATGCCCTCTGGCAGATTGCCGACCTGATCCGCGGCTTGCGTTTCCCGACGCCCAAAAGCCTGAGTGAGCCCGACAAACGGGTGCGCGACCTGCTGCTGGCTGTGGCGCTGGCGATCTCGGACCGCCTCGTGGCCGAGGGCAGCCCGGTGCCGCAAGGTGCAGGCGCACGCGTGGTGCCCATGCAGGACCTGCTGGCTGCTTCCGTCGTGGCTGCTCATTGGTTCGACCGCCCGCTCACCATCCAGCACGGCGGCGCCGGCCGTGGGCCCCATCCCGTCAGCGTGATCGACGATCACCCGCCGCTCGAATTCGGTACCGAGGCCGGCAGTGCGCAAGGCGTCATGCGCCAGGAACTGCAGGCCTTGCTGGCGCGCTACTTCCAGCAGGGCGAGCGGCCGGCACAGGCCAGTGCCGCCAACCTGGCTGCCGGCCTGCGCCAGTTGCGGCGCATCCACGGGATTGCGCCCATGGTCGCCATCCGCCAAGGCGACGAACGCCACGCCCTGGCAGCAGCGGTTGAGCGTGACGCGTTCACGGCGACTTTTGACCTGCCCGTGTTCGAGTACGGCAGCAAGGACGGGGCTACCGACGTTCAGGCCCTGGAAGCCGACCTGATGCTGCACCTGCAGAACTCCTTGCAGCACCTGTTCATGAGCCATGCGGAGGAAGAGAACATGCCGACCCGAACCAAGGTGTTCATCAGCTACGCCCACGAGGATGAAACCTGGCGCGAGACCCTGCGCATGGTCTTGCGTCCCCAGGAGCGCAAGGGCCTGATCGACGTCTGGGACGACAAGCGCATTCGCACGGGAGACGACTGGCGCAAGTCCATCGACGAGGCGCTCAAGACCTGCCGTGTTGCCGTGCTGCTGGTTTCGATGCCCTTTCTTGCATCGGACTTCATCGCTGACGAGGAACTGCCCCGCATCTTCGACCGACACGCTGCCGACGGGCTCTGGATCTACCCGATCCTCATCGGCCCCTGCGACTGGGAAGCAGAAACACTGCTGGCCGGCAAGCAGGTGAAGCTCTGCCAGGGCACCTCCTTCAAGAAGGCCGGCGAGGCGGACCGGGAGGAGGCCTTCGCAGAAATTGCCAAGGAAATCCGCGAGCGCCTCGCGCCGCCTGCTGCCTGACACTGAGCCGATCCTGCCAAACCTGACCATGACCCAGCTCACCGCTCGCACCATCGCCGCCCGCTTCTGCGCCATCACCCCCGCCTGGGTGCAGCGACTGGAGAAGACCGACCACCTCGCCGAGTCCTGCCACCAGTGGTCGACACGAGAGCGTGATGCCCTGGCGCTGGCCGCCGCCGCCAACCGGCCCTTGCTGGTGCGGGGTGAACCGGGTACCGGCAAGACCCAGCTGGCCCGCGCTGCCGCCGCCCACCTGGGCTGGGAGCTGGAGGCTGTCACCATCCACGCCCGTTTTGAGCCGCAGGATCTGCAGTGGCGTTTCGATGCGGTCAAGCGCCTGGCCGACGCCAGCGCCAGTGCAGCCAACGCCGAGAGGCTCAACCAGCACGAGCACGACTACTGGGAACCCGGGCCGCTCTGGAAGGCCTATGGATGGGAAACCGCCCGCGACTACGGCAGCTGCCGGCCGGCGCCGGGCCAGGCCGAGCACACGCCACAGGGCTTCGTGGTGCTCATCGACGAGATCGACAAGGCCGACGCCGACCTGCCCAACGCCCTGCTGGAGGTGCTCGGTCAGCGCAGCTTCAGCATCGCCGGGCTGAAGAACCTCCAGGTCGGTGGCCCGGACCGGCAACAGCCCCTGGTGCTCATCACCACCAACGAGGAGCGTGAACTGCCGGCTGCCTTCCTGCGCCGCTGCATCGTGCTCAACCTCGACGCCGGTTCGACTGGCTACGAAGCCTGGTTGCTGCAGCGTGGCCAGGCGCACTTCGGCGCCATCGACGCCGATGGCGTGCTACGCCCCGCACGGCTGGAGCCGGCGGTGATGCAGGCGGCCGCCCGGCAGTTGATGAGTGACCGCACCGCCTGCGAGGGCGCCGGCCTGCCGCCGCCAGGTGCGGCCGAGTTCCTGGATCTGCTGCAGGCGGTGCACGAGATGGCGCCGGGCAACACCCGGGCCCAGCTCGATCTGCTGCATGACCTCAGCGCCTATGCCTACCTCAAGCATGGCGCCGTGCCTGGTGTGCCCTCACTCCATCAGCAGCGCGCGCCGCAGCCCTTGCCGGGCGGCCAGGCCGGGAGTGGCCAGACGGCAGCCTGAGCATGGGCAGCGCCGATCGCCAGGCCAGCGCCGCCATCGGGCGGGCCACGCTGCTGCGCGCCCTGCGTGAGGCACGTGAGCTGACGCGCGAGAGCGGTGCGGCCGAACCGGCGGCGCTGGCGCACAGCTGGGCCGGCCTCCTGGGCTTCCAGCGCGACCTGTCCCGCACCGAGCCATCGAAGCGAGAAGACGAGGCGCGCGACGGCGATGAAACATCACCGCCGCCGCCATCCCCCCGCGTCGAGCATCCCTCGCCCGCCGGAATCCGCCAGCCACTGGCCGCCAGCTTCTTCGTCGTCACCCACTTCGATGCGCCCCTGCCGGGTGAGCAGGCGGCCGAGACTGAAGCCCGGGCAAGTGCCGAGCAGGTGGAGCCCCTGCGAGACGAAGACTGCCAGCCCCGCAGCCGGCAGGCACCGCCGCACCGCGCGCTCGTGCCCATGACTCGGCTGTGGCCGGCCGTGCGACGCTCCCTGGCCAGCAGTTGGCCAGGCGGGCTCGACGTGCCGGGCCTCGTGCGGGCCCTTGCCGCCGCATGCCCACCCCGGCGCATGCCGCGCGAACACGTCAGCGGTATCGCAGGCAAGGTGCAGGTGTGGTGGGACGTGGCCGATCACCTCACACCCTACCGGCAGGACTATCTGGATCTTCTCGGTCGCGTGCACCGTCTCGTCGGTGACGACGGCCTGCAGGTGCGTCAGGTCGATGCACTGCCCACCCAGGCCTTGGGCCGCCTTGTGCCGCAGCGCGCTGCAGGGCCCTACCGTGGCGGCGTCGCCTGGGCGGCTGTCGACCTTCCGGCTGCAGTGGCGTCGCAGCACAGCATCCAGGATGTGGACCTGTTTCCGCGGGCAGGCAGCACCGTGCTCGTGCTGGGCGATGCCGGCAACCTGGCGGCTGACCGTGGCGCTGCCCAGCTCTGGACGGCCTGGCTGCGCGAACTGGTCGCGCGGCGCTGCACGGTGGTGCTCTGGGCGCCTTGCGGCGCGGTGTGGATCGAGCCCGCCCACACCCGCCTGGCCCAGGTGCACGCGCTGCTAACCGGTGCGGCCTTGCGAGCGCCGCTGCGCCCCATGCCCGACCGCACCACCGGTGCCCGCCACGCCCTGGCCGAGCGCCGCGCCGCCGTGAGGGACGGCCTGCTGACGCGGGCGGCCCTGTGCATCCACCTCGCCCCGCCGCTGCTGCGCAGCCTGCGCGCCGGCGACGCCCTGCTGGCGGCCGAGCCCGCTGCAGAAGGCCTGGCATGGGGCGCAGTCGACCGGGTCCACCGCAGCCAGGTCTCGCGGGCCCTGCGCCCCGAATGGGTGACCCACTACCGCCAACTGTTCGCACGACTCGAACCAGAGCAGCAGCTTCAAGCCCTTGACGCCATGCTCGCGGCACACGCCACCTTGGGACGCTCCACGGAAACCACCGAGGTGCTGCTGTGGGCAAGCCATGCCGACCCTGCAGTGCAGACCGGGCATGACGCCGGCAGGCGCGTCACCGAGGCGTCGAACTGGGTGCTGGGCTGGAGCGAGCGCATGAAGGCTGAGGCCGGCCGGGTCCGCCAGTCAGGCGCCGCCCAGGCCTTCGCCGCCGACCTGCTCGCCCGCCTGGGCCACGACGCCGCCTTCATGCGCAGCCAGGGCCGATGGGTCAGCCGACTGCTGGTGCTGTCGCGGCGCGCCGAAGTGCCGCCGGGGCTGGAGCAGGCTGATGTGGCCGCCGCGCATGCCGATTTGAGCGGCGCTGTGCCTGGTGCAGGTCTCCTGGCCGTGAGGCCGTATGTGGCCCGAGGTGAACTGCGGGTAGCCATTCTGCCGATGGCCCACTTCGTGTCCGATAGGGCCCATCCGGCCTACGAGGCGCGCGAGGTGTGGGTCAGCGATGGTGGGCGCGCACGCCACCGACTGATGGTCGATGCGGTCGGACACCTGCTGGCCCAAGCCGGCGAGTCGGGCCAGACGGTGACCTTGGCCATGGACGGCACGACGCTCGATTTCACCGAGTTGCGCTGCCCTGATTGGGCCAGCAGTTTGGGCCAGGACTCGCGGGGTGTCTTTGCCGAGATCGAAGTGCAAGGTGTCATCCAGCGGCTGCGCTACATCCCCCCGGGTAAGTTCCTCATGGGCTCGCCCGAAGGCGTCGGCCATGGCGACGAACACCCCCAACACTCCGTCACCCTCACCGAAGGCTACTGGCTCGCCGATACCCCCTGTACCCAGGCCCTGTGGCAGGCCGTGATGGGCGACAACCCCAGCCATTTCAAGGACGGCCCTGACGCCGCCGAGCGCCCCGTCGAGAACGTCAGCTGGGACGATGTGCAGACCTTTCTGCAGCGCCTGCGCAGCCTGTTGCCGCCCGGCTGTGATCCCACCCTGCCGACCGAGGCGCAGTGGGAATACGCCGCTCGCGCCGGCACGAGCACCGCCTACTGGTGGGGCGACGAAGCGGACGACACCCGTGCCAACTGGAACGAACAGCGCCAAGGCACGACGCCTGTGCGGCACTTCGTACCCAACCCCTGGGGTCTGCATGACGTGCACGGCAACGTCTGGGAGTGGTGTTTGGACGACCAGCGTCCGTACACTGCGGACCCTGTTCGAGACCCTCACGGGGATCTCGAAACCTTCCGGCGCGCCGTGCGCGGCGGGTCGTGGATCTACGCCCCCGACTACGCCCGCTCGGCCTGCCGCATTGGGGGGCTCCGCGACGGCCGGTACGACTTCCTGGGTTTCCGTTTGTCCCTGAGGTCTCCAAGTCCAGGGGCCGGAGGCCCAGGGCAGGGGGGCGGGACCGGAGGGCCTGCCACCTGGGCGGGACGCCCCGGCGCCGGAGGCGGCCTGCCTCCAACCTCACTTTCCGCTCATGCCAAGGCGCAGGCCACGGCTAGCGCGACGCTGACGACGGGCGCCGTCGCGCCAGACATGACCGGTTCCTTGGGTGTTCCCCCCGCCGTGCCACCGACACCGACTGGTCTGTTTGCCAAGGCGTCCGGATTCCTTCGGCGCATGCTGGGCAAGGACGAGAGCGAACCGAAATGAGCTTGCATTGCTTCCACATCCCCGCCCGCACGCCGGAGCCGGCGCAGAGCGAACTGAACGCCTTCCTCGCCGGCCACCGCGTGCTGGCCGTGCAGCGCGAGTGGCTGGCTGACGGGGCACATTCGGGCTGGGCGTTCTGCGTGGAGGTTGCCAACGGCCCGGGCACCTTGCCCAGCGCCTTGAAGGTGGACGGTGCCGGTGCCTCCCGCGGCCCGCGCGGCCAGGACGTGGACTACAAGCAGGTGCTGGGCGAGGCGGACTTTGCCGTCTTCGCCCGCCTGCGCGCCGTGCGCAAGCAGATGGCCCAGGCCGACGGCGTGCCGGTGTACGCCGTGGCCAGCAACGAGCAGCTGGCGGCGCTCGCTGCCCAGGGGCTGTCGACGCAGTACATCGACGTCCCAGCGCACCGGATCGGCGCATCGCTGCCCTGGCTACGCCATGCCGCGAGCTCGCCGGCCGGCCACGGCAAGCGTGGAGCCAGGGTGTCAGGCGAGGTTCATGCCCCAGTTCATGAAGCCCGAGCTGCGGGCTAGGATCAGATCCGGTAGACCTGCCACAGCCTTGCGCGCCTGCGACCAGCCCAGCCACGCTCCAAGTTGGCACCGTCGGTCCCCCGTTCAGCCATCACGGAGGGCGACTTGGCCCACGACGTACTGATCAGTTATTCGACATTTGACAAGCAGCAGGCCGACGCGATCTGCAACGGCCTCGAATCCCAGGGCATACGCTGCTGGATAGCGCCGCGCGACGTGCCCGCCGGAGCGGAGTACGCCGACTCCATCGTCAGGGCGATCGATGCCGCGCAGGTGATGGTGCTGGTCTACAGCAGTCACACGGACGGCTCCAAGCAGGTGCGCCGCGAGGTGGAACGGGCGGTGAGCAACGGCATCACCATCATGCCGGTGCGCATCGAGGCCGCCGAGATGAGCCCAGTCTTCGAGTACTACGTGGGCTTTGTTCAATGGCTGGACGCCATCAATCCGCTGCTGGAAGAGCACATCGACAAGCTTGCTCACGAGCTGCGCGCCGTTTTGTCCGGACGCGGCGGCAGCATCCCGGGTGGTGGCCAACCTGCCCAGCTTGCGCCGATGCCTGTACCCACATCCTCACCAGTGCCACAGGCGACGCCCGGCGCGGGCAACTCGCAGGATGTACTGATCAGTTATTCGACATTTGACAAGCAGCAGGCCGACGCGATCTGCAACGGCCTCGAATCCCAGGGTATACGCTGCTGGATAGCGCCGCGCGACATGCCCGCCGGAGCGGAGTACGCCGACTCCATCGTCAGGGCGATCGATGCCGCGCAGGTGATGGTGCTGGTCTACAGCAGTCATGCGGACGGCTCCAAGCAGGTGCGCCGCGAGGTGGAACGGGCGGTGAGCAACGGCATCACCATCATGCCGGTGCGCATCGAGGCCGCCGAGATGAGCCCAGCCTTCGAGTACTACGTGGGCTCTGTCCACTGGCTGGACGCCATCAATCCGCCGCTGGAAGAGCACATCGACAAGCTTGCCCGCGAACTGCGCGCTGTGCTGTCTACGCGTGCCGGCATCACCCAGGGGGGTGTCCAGCCTGCCTACCATGGCGATGCCCGCGAGCCGCAGTATCGCGTGGGCCGTGCGATGAGCTGGCCCGAGCAAGACCGCTGGCGCGCCCCTTCGGTCGGCGACTGGCCACCCGCCTGGGCGTCAGCCTGGGGCAGTGATCGTTTCGGACTGTGGGCGGATCTGGTCGTCGGCGCAGCCTCCCAGCGGATGCGCTGGATCGAACCCAGCGGGCCTGAAGGGTTCTGGATGGGTTCGCCGCAGGCGGAGCGGGATGCCATTTCGGATGACAGCGTCCGCCAATGGGCCAATGGCCATGAATCCGAGCCGCGTCTGGTCGTCGTCGAGCACGGCTTCTGGCTGGCCGACACGCCCTGCACGACAGCCTTCTGGCATGCGGTGGCCGTTGGACACGCCCAGGACGGTGACAGGTCACCGAGCGTCGATGGCCTGCAGGAGCACCCAAAGGTCGAACTCAGCTTTGACGACATCGAACACTGGTTGGGATGGATTGATGTGCCTGGCGCTAACAAGGGGCTGTTGGCGCAGCTCCCCACCGAAGTGCAGTGGGAGTATGCCGCCCGCGCCGGCACGCGCACCGCCTACTGGTGGGGCGACGAGTTCGATGCCAGCAAGGCCAACACCGATGTCGATGGTGACAGGCCTTCGGATGGTTCGAAGGGCGCTACCACGCCCGTGAAGCGCTACCCGCCCAACCCCTGGGGCCTGCACGACGTGCATGGCAACGTCTGGGAATGGTGCGACGACGCCTGGCGTGAGCGTCTGGACGGGGAGGGCGGCGAAGCCGACCCTTCCCGGCGCGTCGTGCGTGGCGGGTCGTGGATCGACCGCCCCGTCAACGCCCGCTCGGCGGTCCGCGACGGGGGGCACCGCGGCGGCGCGCCCCGGGACCGGGGTTTCCGTTTGTCCCTGAGGTCTCCCAGCCCAGGGCCGGAGGCCCCAGGGGCGCGGTAGCGCCCGGCTGTTGGCTGTTGGACCGGGCCGGATGGCCTGGGCCCCAGGGCTGTTGGTGTCTGGATTCGGGCCGGCGTCGGAGCGCCGGCCCCGCTGCAGCCGGCCGG
>JBJOKP010000033.1:0-10507 GCA_046046045.1 Pseudomonadota bacterium
AGGCCCTGGGCCAGCCGGTGATCGTGGAGAGCAAGCCCGGCGCCGGTGCCACGCTGGGCGCCGACGTGGTGGCCAAGTCCCGCCCCGACGGCCACACCCTGCTGGTGGGCGCGGTGCACCACACCAACGCCAGCAGCGTGTACCGCAAGCTGCCCTACGACTTCCAGAAGGACTTCGCACCCATCACGGAGATCGCCCTGGTGCCCAACGTGCTGGTGGTCAATGCCGCCACGCCGGCCAGAAGCGTGGCCGAGCTGGTGGCCCTGCTCAAGGCCCAGCCCGGCAAGCACAGCTATGGTTCCAACGGCAACGGCACGGCCCAGCACCTGATCGGCACCCAGTTCGAGAACCTGACGGGCACCGACTTCATGCACGTGCCCTACAAGGGCAGCGGCCCCATGGCCACCGACCTGCTGGGCGGGCAGATCAGCATGAGCTTCGACACCATCACGCCGGTGCTGCCCCACATCAAGGCCGGCAAGCTGCGCGCCCTGGCGGTGACCACCGCCAGGCGCTCGACCGCCCTGCCCGACGTGCCGACGCTGGACGAGGCCGGACTCAAGGGCTTCGACATCGGCACCTGGTTCGGCGTGCTGGCCCCGGCCGCCACGCCCCGCGAGATCGTCACCCGCCTGAACACCGAGATGGTGAAGATCATCCGCTCGCCCGAGTTCCGCAAGCGCATGGAGGAGATCGGCGCCGAGCCCATCGGCAACACCAGCGAGCAGATGGCTGCGCAGATCAAGACGGAGACCGAAAAGTTCGCCCGCCTGGTGAAGGACGCCAAGGTCGTCATCGAGTAAGCCGGGGCGTGGCGGTCACTATCGCGCCTGCATCCTGGTTGCAATTGCAACCGCCAAAACTGGCAAAACGTCGCACCACCCCGGGCCGGATGTGTGGGGTGGCACCGCGAACCCTGTGGGGTTGAGCCCTTAACCTGATTTCAGCGTCGGACGTTCCGGGAGGAACACACCGCACGCCGGGAACAGATGAAACAAGCTCACCACGACTAGGGATCTCGATGCCTCGACGACTCGACATGACCACCCGCGCGCCGGCCCGGCCGCTGCGCCTCACCCCGCTGGCCCTGGCCCTGGGCGGCCTGCTGCTGGCCAGCGCCACGCTGGACAGCGCCCTGGCCAAGAAGGGCGAAGACGACCACTTCGAGGCCAGCAGCGGCCCGGCCTCCACCCGGGTGGCACAGCCTCCGGTCGAGGCGGATGAAAGCAGCGACCGCCTGATCATCCGCTACAAGAACCGCACCGGCGATGACCAGATCGATGCCAACACCCTGCGCCGCACCGAACGCGCCGCCGGCAAGGCCGATGTGCTGGTCAAGCACCTGCGCCGCACCGGCTCGGGCTCCCACGTCATGAAGCTGGACAAGCACCTGCGACTGGATCGCCTGCACCAGCTCGCATCGGAGATCCGCGCCAGCGACCCCAACATCGACTACGTCGAGCCCGACCGGATCATGACGATCCACGCCGTGCCCAACGATCCCTCGTACAGCAGCCAGTGGCACTACGGGGCGCAGGCCAGCGGCCTCAACCTGCCGCTGGCCTGGGACAAGAGCACCGGCACCGGCGTCACCGTGGCCGTGATCGACACCGGCTACCGTCCGCACATCGACCTGGCCGCCAACATCGTTGCCGGCTACGACTTCATCACCCTCAACACCGTCAGCAACGACGGTGGCGGCCGTGACAGCAGCGCGCTCGATCCCGGTGACGCCGCGGCCGCCGGGGCCTGTGGCACCGGCTCGCCGGCGACCAACAGCAGCTGGCACGGCACCCATGTGGCCGGCACCATCGCCGCGGTCTCCAACAATGCCAAGGGCGTGGCCGGCGTGGCCCATGGCGCCAAGGTGCAGCCGGTGCGCGTGCTGGGCAAGTGCGGCGGCTACACCTCGGACATCGCCGACGCCATCATCTGGGCTTCGGGTGGCACTGTGCCCGGCGTGCCGGCCAACCCCACACCCGCGCGCGTGATCAACATGTCCCTGGGTGGCGCCGGCCTGTGCGACACCACCACCCAGCTGGCCATCGACAGCGCCCGCAGCCGCAAGACGGTGGTGGTGGTCTCGGCCGGCAACTCCAATGCCGATGCCGCCGGCTATTCCCCCGCCAGCTGCAATGGCGTGATCACCGTGGGCGCCACCGGTCGCAGCGGCGCGCGCGCCTTCTATTCCAACTACGGTGCCAAGGTCGACGTCTCCGCCCCCGGCGGCGACCAGAGCCTGGCCCAGACCGACGGCATCTACTCCACGCTCAACGCCGGCACCAAGGGTCCGGGCGCGGACAGCTACGCCTGGTACCAGGGCACGTCCATGGCTGCGCCCCATGTCTCGGGCGTGGTCGCCCTGATGCTGGCCAAGAACCCGGCCCTGACGCCCGACGACATCGAGGCGCGCCTCAAGGCCACGGTCCGCCCCCTGCCGGTGGCCTGCACCCTGGGTTGTGGTGCCGGCATCGTCGATGCCAATGCCGCCGTGCTGGCGGCCACGGCACCGCCCCCGCCGCCCCCGCCGCCGCCCCCGCCCCCGCCGCCCCCACCGCCGGGGGCCACCGAGGTCGAGCCCAACAACACCCTGGCCGCGGGACAGGCCATCCCCCTGCCCGCGCAGGTGAACGGCATCATCAGCATCAGCACCGACACCGACTACTACAAGGTCGAGGTGCCGGCCGGCAAGACGCTGACGGCCACGATGCAGCCCAACGCCAGTTCGGACTACGACCTCTACCTCTACAACGCCGCCGGCAGCCGCCTCACCACCTCCAGCGCCGGGGTGGGCCTGGCGGACTCCGTGAGCTACGCCAACTCCGGTGCCGCGACGGTCACGGTGTCGCTGCGCGTCGTCTACTTCAAGGGCGGCACCGGCGCCACCGGCAGCTACACGCTCACCGTGAAGTGAAGCCAGCGCGAGGCCGCAGCGGGGCCGTCACCGGCCTCGCCTGCCCGGCTCAGGCCTCGTCGATCAGCACCGACACCGGGAAGTGGTCGCTGTAGCCCTGCGGGTTGGTGTTGGCCGCCGCATCACCCGCGGGCAGGCCGAAGCGGATGGCGCCTTCACCCACGCGGTGGTCCACCATCTCGGCATAGGCCTCGATGCGGGCGCTGGTCTCGTTGACCTTGAGCTTGCTGGCGCCCGAGAGCAGGCCACGGCTGGCCAGGATCTGGTCGAACACGAAGCCGTCGCCGCCGAAGTAGAGCGTGCCGTCCAGGTCGCGCGCCTTGCCGCGGTGGTCGGTGGCGGCCTGGGTCAGGTAGCGCCAGGCCAGGTTGACGAACTTGGCGCTCTGCGCCCGCAGCACGTCACCGCGTTCACGCGTGGCCACGGCGTGGCGGGTGATCGAGAGATCGAAGGGCTGGTCGTTGAAGTCCCCCACGGCCAGCACCGCCACGTTGGGACCCTTGATCTCGCGGATGCGGTCGTGCCAGTAGCCCAGGGTCTCGCCCGCGGTGATGCGGAAGCCCTGGCTGTATTCCGGCCCCTCGCCCGGGCCGCCCGAGCGCGATGGCCAATGGTTGGCCAGGGCCACCAGTTCGTTGCCCGCGCGGGTCACGAAGGTGGCCTGGGTGATGTCGCGCGTGCCGGTGCGCTGCACCACGAAGTGCGAGAACAGCTCGCCCGGCTTGAGGCTGAAGACGTTGGCGTCGTGGAGGAAGGCGGTGTCGATGCCGCGCTGGTCGCGGCTTGCGTCCACATGCACCACCTGGTAGTCGCGCCCCGGCAGGCGGGCGCGCAGCTTGTCGGCCAGGGTCTGCAGGGCAAACCGGTTCTCCACCTCGCACACGCCCAGCAGGTCGGGCCCGGCGCCCTGCTTCATCTGCGCCACGATGCTGGCCAGCTGCTCGCCCTTGCGGTCGAACAGGGCCGGCGTCCAGCCGGCGAGGTCGCCCTTCATGGCCTGGGCGATCCAGGGTTCGCGCTCGGCATAGCCCTCGGGGGCGAAGAAGTTTTCCAGGTTCCAGAAGGCGCAGAGGTAGGTGGCGGGCATGGGCAGCAGGGGAATGGGCGGGGTTTCAGCAGGCAGAGGTTCGGCCTCAATCAGCCTTGATGTTGTTCTCCTTCACCACCTTGGCCCAGACCTCGATCTGGTGGTCGATGAAGGTCCGTGCCGCCTCGGGGCTGCCGATGTGCAGGTCGATGCCCTGGGCCGCCAGCTTGCCCGCCACCTCGGGGAGCTTGAGGGCCTTGTTGATCTCCTCGTTCATGCGCTTGACGACGTCGGCCGGCGTCTTTGCCGGGGCCAGCACGGCCCACCATGCCGGGGCGTCGAAGCCAGCGTAGCCGCTCTCGGCCACCGTGGGCACGTCCGGCAGGGCCGGCGCACGTTTGCTGGTGGTGACGGCCAGGGCGCGCAGACGCTTGCTCTCCAGGTGCGGCTTGACGAGAAAGACCGAGCCGATGGCCAGGGGCACATGGCCAGCCAGGGCGTCGTTCATCAGCGGGCCGCCGCCGCGGTAGGGCACGTGCACGAAGTCCAGGCCCGCGCCCTTGCCCAGCAGGGCCATGGCCAGATGGCCCAGGCTGCCGTTGCCGATGCTGCCGTAGTTCACCCCGCCCTTGCCGCCGGCCTTGGCCGCGACCACGGCATCCGCGAAGGTCTTGTAGGGGGAGTCGGCCTGGGTGGCCAGCACCATGGCGCTGGTGCCGATCAGGGCCACCGGCGCCAGGTCCTTGCGGGTGTCGAAGGGCAGGTTGGGGTTGAGGCTGGGGTTGACGCCATGGGTGTCGAACACCACGGCATAGGTCAGGCCGTCCCCCGGCGCCGCCGCCACCGCCGCCGTGCCGATGGCGCCCGAGGCCCCGCCCTTGTTGTCCACCACCACGGTCTGGCCCAGCTGGGCCTGCAGGGCCGGCGCCAGGATGCGCGCCACCTGGTCCACCGAACCGCCCGGCGGAAAGACTGCCACCAGCTTGATCGGCCCCTTGGGCTGCCAGCCCTGCGCCTGCGCCGGTGCCGCCGTGGCAAGCCACAGCGCCGCGCCCGCCAGCAGCAGGCCGGCCCCCAGCCACAGGCGGCGCGACGCGGCCTCAGGCGGTGGCAGCGACTGGGTGGATGACAACAGGGCGGGACGGCGGGCAGGACGCATGACGCTCGACTTTCGTGGTGAACCGCGGGGCCAGGCAGGCCTGGGCAACACCCCAGTGTGCGATGCCGCGCCGGGCCGCCACGTCGTGGGAAACACGGGTGCAGCCAGGCAGCCTGCCGCATCCAGCCCTGGCCACAATGACCGCCCACGCCACCCCTCCCCGCTGACATGGCCCGCCTGCCCTACGCCGACCTCGCCGACCCGGCGATCCGCCCGCTCGTCGACCGCATCGTGGCCGAGCGCGGCAGCGTGCTGCACCTCTACCAGATGCTGCTGCACAGCCCGCCGCTGGCCCAGGGCTGGCTCAGCTTCCTCACCGCCGTGCGGCATCAGCTTGACCTGCCCGGCGACCTGCGCGAGCTGGTCATCATGCGGGTGGCCCTGCTCAACGGCGCACCCTACGAGGCCGACCAGCACCGCCCCATCGCCCTGAAGGAAGGCGTGAGCCAGCCACAGCTCGATGCCCTGGCCGACTGGCGCGCCGCCCCGGCCCACACCTACCCGCCGCGCCAGCAGGCCGTGCTGGCCCTGTGCGACGGCATGACCCGCGACATCCACCTGGCCGACGGCGTCATGGCCGCTGTGGTGGCCGAGCTGGGCCAGCGCCAGGCCGTGGAGCTCACCGCCACCATCGCCGCCTACAACATGGTCTCGCGCTTTCTCGAGGCCCTGCAGATCCACAGCAACGATCCGCGCTGAGGCGCGCGCCGCCTGACCCGGCCTGCCGCTCACGTCCCCTCGCTCCGACCCCTTCCACCACGCCATGCCCCATCCCGTCGCCCTACCCCGCCGCCGCAGCGGCCTGCACCTGCTGCTCGCGGGTGCCGCCGCCCTGCTGCTGTCGGCCTGCGCCAACCAGACCATCACCCGCGTGGCCGACCCGCTGAAGGAGGCGCCCAAGGCCGATGAAAGCCCGGTGGTGCTGAGCATCACCGCCAACACGGCGCAGATCTCGGGCTTCGACACCATCACGCTGGAGCGGGTGCAGGCGGTCGATGCTGCAGCGTCAGCCGCCGGACCTGCCTCGGCCCAGCGGCCGCCGCCGGCCGACCGCCGCGTGCTGAGCCAGATCCTGCCCGGCCTCTCGCGCGACACCTCGGTCTTCGTCGGCGCCCTGCCGGCCGGGGACTACGAGTTCATCAGCCTGCGCAGCGAACGCGACCGCCGCTTCCTCGACCTGGCGCAGGAATCGCGCAAGCGCCTGGGCCGCTTCCATGTCGAGGCGCGCCAACCGGTCGACCTGGGCCGACTCGTCGTCACGCCCGTCAACACCAGCGTCATCGTCGGCCGCAGCGGCCTGGTCGCCGACAACCGCGAGCTGCTGCAGCGCTTCTCGCCCGACCATGCCCGCCTGCTGGCTGGCGCCGTGCCCGGCTGGCTGCAGCCGCGCGGCGAAAACGACAAGGTGGAGGACTACGCCCGCCTGCGCCCGGTGGGGGCCGCCGGCCCGCTGGAGATGGCCGATGGCCGCATCGTGGCCGCCAGCCGCCTGGGCTCGGTGCTGGAGCGCAATGCCGGCGGCAGCTGGCGCGTCATCTCCAGCGGCCGGCTGGAAAGCATCCTGCACGCCCTGCCGGTGGACCGCCCCGACACCCGGCTGATCGCCGTGGGTGAACTCGGCACCCTGCTGCGCCTCAGCCATGACAGCGACCGCTTCGAGCCCATCCCCCCGGGCGACCTGCCGCCGGGCAACCTGCTCTTCATCGCCGGCAACGACCGCCAGGGCTGGTATCTGGTGCACCAGAACGCCAGCACCATCCGCCTGCTGCGTTCCGACCGGCTGGAGAACGGCCAGTGGCAGACCCTACGCACCGAAAGCGTGGCCTTCAGCCTCTGGAGCGGCGCGAACGCCTTCTGGTCCTGGGCCACGCCCGGCGGCCTGGCCTATGCCGTGAGCGAGGGCCGCCTCCATTTCCTCGACTTCGCCAGCGGCCAGTGGACCGAACGCAGCGCCCCCAACAAGGCCCGCTTCGTGCAGATCACGGCCGACCCCGAAGCCACCCTGGGCGCCCTCACCTCCCCCGGCGGCGGCTTTGCCGGCGTCTTCGCCAGCACCTGGTTCAGCCGCGACGACGGCCAGAGCTGGAAGGAGGTGAAGTCCGAGTTCAACGTCAAGGTCGCCCCGCCGCGCCGCCTGCCCGGCGGCCGCCTGCTCATGGTGGGTGGCGTCTTCAGCGACCCCGAACTGCACGCCAGCGACGACGAGGGCAAGACCTGGCAGAAGGTCAGCCCCTTCCCGCGCGACCAGCAGCTCGTGCTCCTGCCCTCCGGCCAGCTGCTCGCCGTGGCCCTGGGCCAGTTCGGCCTCTTCGGCATCCGCCACTCCAGCGACGGCGGCAAGACCTGGCGCACCGAATACAGCAACTTCGACCGCCAGGCCTTTGAGGCGGACGAGGCGCGGCGCAAGGCCAAGCCCTGAGCATCCACGCGTGAGGCCGGGGACCCGGCAGAGCGCCTCAGCCGCCCCCGGCCGGCCGATATTCCGTCACCAGGCGTGCCAGTTCGGCACGCACCTCGCCGTCGCTGGCCACGGGGTGGGCAACCGCCCAGTCGATCAGCTGGCCGACGTCGGCGCTGCGGTCGTCGAGCTTGGCGATGCGCAAGCGGGTGAAGCGGGTGGGCAGGGTGGCGTCGGCATCGGCCAGCAGTTCCTCGTAGAGCTTCTCGCCCGGGCGCAGGCCGCTGAAGACGACCGGGATCTCGTCCATGCTGTGGCCGCTCATGCGGATGAGGTCGCGCGCCAGGTCGACGATCTTCACGGGCTCGCCCATGTCGAGCACGAAGACCTGACCGCCTTCGCCGATGGCCGCGGCCTGCACCACCAGGCGGGCGGCCTCGGGGATGGTCATGAAGAAGCGGGTGATCTCGGGGTGGGTCACCGTCACCGGGCCGCCGCGGGCGATCTGCTCCTTGAACTTGGGGATCACGCTGCCCGAGCTGCCCAGCACGTTGCCGAAACGCACGGCCATGAAGCGGGTGCGGCCGCCATGCTCCGCCACGCTGCGCGCGGCCAGGCGCGAGATCACCATCTCGGCGGCGCGCTTGGTGGCGCCCATCACGTTGGTGGGATTGACCGCCTTGTCGGTGGAGATGAGCACGAAGCGCTCGACCCCTGCGGCCAGGGCCGCGCTGCCGGCCCGCCAGGTGCCCAGCAGGTTGTTGCGCAGGGCGGCGGCGGCGTTTTCCTCCTCCATCAGCGGCACATGCTTGTAGGCCGCGGCATGGAAGACCACCTGGGGCTGCCAGCGGGCAAAGGTGGCGGCCAGGTGTTCGGGGTCGCGCACATCACCCACCAGGCGCACCAGCGAGAGGTGGGGGTGGCTGACCGACAGCTCCTGCTCGATGGCATAGAGGGCGAATTCGCTCAGTTCGTAGAGCACCAGGCGGCGCGGGCCGTAGCGGGCCACCTGGCGGCACAGCTCCGAACCGATGGAGCCGCCGGCGCCGGTGATGAGCACCACCTTGCCGCTCAGGGTCTCGCTGATGCCGCCTTCGTCCAGCTGCACCGGCTCGCGGCCCAGCAGGTCCTCGGGCTCGATGTCGCGCACCTGGCTGGGCTGGCGGCCCTCGCGCAGCTCGTCGGCGCTGGGCACGGTGGCCACCGGCAGGCCGGGGGCGGCGGCGGCGTCGAGCACGCGGCGGCGCACGGCGCCGCTGGCCGAGGGGATCGCCACCACGATGTGGGTGATGCCGTGCACCTGCGCCCAGTGGGCCGCGCTGTCCAGCCGCCCCAGCACCGGCACATTGCCCACCCGCACGCCCTGCTTGGCCGGATCGTCGTCCAGCAGGCCCACCACCACCCAGCCCTGGTGCTGGATGCCGGCGATGAGCAGCCGGGCCGCATGGCCGGCGCCCAGCACCAGGGCGCGGCGGGTCTCGTGGGCGCTGCCGCTGGTGCGGGCGCGCATGTGCTCGTAGAGCATGCGGTAGCCGATGCGCACCATGGCCAGACCCATCAAGCTGACGACCGGATGCAGGCCCAGCACGGCGCGCGGCACCTGGCTGAGCTGGGCCATCAGCACCACCACCGCGCCCACCAGCCCGGCGATGGCGCAGGCCAGGGTGAGGCGCTGGATCTCGCCAAAGCCCGAGAAGCGCCACATGCCCTTGGGCACGCGCAGGGCGACGAAGACGCCCAGGTAGAGCGCCACCAGGCCCAGCATCACCCAGGCGTCATAGGGCGGGCGAGCCGAATGCCAGCGCTCGAAGCCCAGGCGGAAGAGGTAGGTGATGTGCCAGCAGGCCGCCACCACGCCGGCATCGATGGCCAGGGCCCAGGCCTCGCGGTGCGGTCGCACGCGGGTGAGCACGGTGTCCAGGCGGGACCAGAGGTAGGGAACCATCGATGAGGCTGAAGATGAAGGGGAGGATGGGCTCAGAACAGGGCGCGCAGGGTGCGCAGGATGAGGCGCAGGTCGGTCCACAGCCCGGCCTGGGCCACGTAGCGGGCCTGCAGGGCCAGCTTGGCGGGCAGCACCTCGTGCACATAGCAGTGCTCGGGGTCGGCCGCGCGGGCCAGCAGCCGGCCCTCGTCGCGGTATTCGATGGAGGCCAGGTCGGTGATGCCGGGCCGCACCGACAGCACGGTCTTGCGCAGCGCCGGCGGGTAGAGCGCCACGTATTTCGGCACCTCGGGCCGCGGTCCGACCAGGCTCATGTCGCCCTTGACCACGTCGATGAGCTGGGCCAGCTCGTCGAGCTTGCTGGCGCGCAGCCAGCGCCCGCTGCGGGTGATGCGGGCATCCCCCCCGACGGTGATCTGCGGCCCGCTGCCATCCCCCGGCGCATGGCGCATGGTGCGGAACTTGTGGATGCGGAAGGGCCGGCCGCGCAGGCCGATGCGCTCCTGCCGGTAGAACACCGGCCCGGGGCTGTCCAGCCGCACCGCCAGGGCGATGAGCAGCAGCAGGGGAGAAAGCAGCAGCAGGCCCAGGCCGGCGGCCAGCAGGTCGAAGCAGCGCTTGGCCATCTCAGCCCGCGGCCGGCCCGGACTTGTCCATCACGCCGGCAGCGGCCCCTGGCAGCGGGGCACGTTGCACCGGGCTCACCCGCGCAGCGCCTGGCGCAGCGCGCGCGCCACGCGGCTCACGTCGGCCGGGGTCATGCGGGTGTAGAGCGGCAGGCTGAGCATGGCCTCGTAGGCGGCCTGGCTGGCCGGAAAGTCGCTGGCCCGGAGGTCGTAGCGCTCGCGCCAGTAGGGATGCAGATGCAGGGGGATGTAGTGTACGCTGCAGCCTATGCCGGCGGCGTAGAGCGCCTCGATCAGGGCGTCACGGGCGATCGGCGCGCCGGGTGCCAGGCGCAGCACGTAGAGGTGCCAGGAATGCAGGTCGCCGGCCCGGGGCTTGGGCGGCAGGATGACCGGCAGGCCGGCCAGTTCCTCGTCGTACTGGGCGGCCAGGGCGGC
>JBJOKP010000034.1:0-10335 GCA_046046045.1 Pseudomonadota bacterium
CGGCCATCCACCTCGATGCGGTAGGGCTCGCCCGGCAGCAGCTTCAGGGCATGCAGGGTGAAGCGCCGGCCGGTGGAGACGGTGTGGGTCCAGGCCACATCGCGGTTGAAGCCGATCTGCACCACCGCCCCCAGGCCAATGGCCGCGCCCATCACGTCCAGCTGACCGGGCACGCTGAGGTGCATCTGCCAGAAGCGGTTGGGGCCGCTCCACGGGAAATGCGGGTTGCCCAGCAGGACGCCGCGGCCATCGCGGCTCACCTCGCTGCCAAAGGCCCAGCCGTTGGAGCCGAGTTCGCCGTCCTGTTGCCAGAGGCGGCGCAGGTCGGCAGCGGCCTGGGCCAGATCGATGGCGCCGGCAGCCCCTCCTTCCTGCGCGGCAGCAAGCGGGCCGGCCTCCGTCTGATCCATCTGATCTACAGGCTCCACCTGGCCGACCTGGGCTGCGCCCCGCGCCGGCGGCCGGGCCGCCAGCACGGCATCCGCCAGGAGGCCCACGCCGGCCTGCACCATGCCCAGTTCCTGCAGGCGCAGGTAGTCGCCCAGGGTCATGGGCCTCAGCCAGGGCTGACCCAGGCAATCCGGCGCCGGGGCCTGGCCGGATGCCGCAGCGGCTGGCCGCCTGGCCGCAGCGGCCATCACATCCCGCAGATGGTGGTTGTAGCCCGCCACATAACCCTGGGCCAGGCGCTGGGCGTCGGCACTGGCCTCGCGCGCCCAGGTGGCGGCCAGGGCGGCGTCGTCGATGTGGGCGGTGACGAAGAAGTCGATGTCCCCATTGCTGAAGCGCCGCAGCCCGAGCAGGCCGCTGGCCTCGGCACCCAGGAAACGCGAGCGTTCACCGCGGGCGGTGAGCAGGGCATCGGCGCTCTGGCAGAGGTTGTCCTGCGCATGGGCATAGGCCACCCCATGGGCCAGCCCGGCCAGGTCCGCCGCCTGGATGTGGGCCACGCCATGGGTGGTGCGCTGGATGGTGACCGTGGGCGGCGCAGGCGGGCTGGCACAGGCCGCCAGCAGGGCGCTCGACACCAGCACCACGGCGCTGCTGAACAGGGAGGGGCTGAAACCAGGCACGGACTCGGGACGGTGGCAACTCATGTCGCAGGTCGAGCGAACGACGCAGATGGAAGTAGGGGGACGAAAAAAAGCCCCCAGGTGAACCTGGGGGCAATGCTCTGATGCGCCGATCACTGGCTACCAAGCCCTCAATCGACAGCGCTAGCGTAGTCCTGGTGGACAGGGTTTGCACTAGGGAATCCGTGAAGGAACCAATCGCCGTGACCCATATCTTCCTGCGGGCAGACACATTCGGGCACGCTTGCCACGCCTTGCGACAAGGCTGACTCCCGGTCGCCGAGGCTGCGTGTGTTGTGCACTTGCCTCCGGACCAGGTCTGCGGGCCTCACCCGATCAGGGGGGAAGCGCCAAGGCACGGGACGGAATGCACGCCAGTCGGCAGCAACACCGACCGGTTGGGAATCCAGACACCGGATGGGCCGGGTGACACTTGTGGCTCCAGGCGCTGGCAGGCTCACTTCATGGGCCGGAGCGGCGGTGCATGCCGCCCGCAGGCCAGTCCAGCCCATGATGATTCACACCGAAGACCCCGCCCTGTCCACCGCCCCGCACCTTGCCCCTGAGGCCGACGCCAGCGCAGCCTGCGAGGCTGGCGGACCACCAGTCCCTGCTGGCAGGCCGACCGCCCGCCTGCGACCGGTGTCTGCCCTGTCCGCAGCAGACCTGGCAGCCTGGCGCGAACTGGAAGCCCGCGCCGCCGAGCCCAATGTCTACCAGTCGGCCGACTTCGTGCTGCCGGCCCTGGCCCACCTCGACCCCGAGCCTTCGGCGCGCATCCTGCTGGTGGAAGGCGCCCGCCCTGGTCGCCTGATCGGGGCGGCGGCCCTGCGGCCGCGCAGCCGCAGCGCCTGGATGCGCCTGCCCCATGTGGAGGTCTACCTCTCGCGCCACAGCTTTCTGGGTGCGCCGCTGCTGGAGGCCGGCGAGGCCGGCGCGGCGATCGAGATCATGCGGTCCGCCATCCGCCACCACTGGCCTGCCATGCCTGTGCTGCTGATCCGGCGTATCGAGGCCGACGGTCCGGTCGCCCAGGCCTGCATGAGCCAGGGCCTGGCGCAGGGCCTGCCGGTCGTGGTGACCCAGGCCGAGGATCGCGCCGTGTTGCGGCCGGGCCAGCCCGGACCGGATCCGCTGCAGCACATCCCGGTGGCCCGCCTCGCCGAACTGAAGCGCTGCCGGCGCCGCCTCGGCGAGGCCGGCGCGCTGAGCTGGGCCTTCCTGGATGGTTGCAGCGGCAGGGACGACGCGGACAGCCGCCACCGCACCGCGCCTGCGCAGGCCATCGCCAGACCCACCACGCTGCAAGCGCAGGAGCAACTCGCACGTGCTGGCGAAACCTTTCTGCGCCTGGAGCACCTGGGCTGGAAGGCCGAGGCCGGCACGTCGCTGCTCAGCCAGGCCGCCGACACCGCCTTCTTCCGCGCCTGCACCCAGGCCATGGCCTGCCGTGGCCAGCTCTGGTTCACCGAGCTCAGGCTGGACGGCCAGGCCATCGCCTCGACCTGCAATTTCCTCTCGGGCGGCGCCGGCTTCGCCTTCAAGCTGGGCTGGGACCCGGCCTGGCGCCGCGTGGGCCCGGGCTGGCTGAACGAGGCCGGCCTGGTCGAGACGGCGGCCGAACACTGCGCCGACATGGCCTGGATAGACAGCGGCGCCGCCCCGGACTCCTTCATCAACAGCCTGTGGACCGAGAAGCGCCGGCTGGTCGATCTGGCCGTCCCGCTCTCCACCGCCGGCCTGCTGGCCCTGCGCGGACTGGGCATGGCCCGCCGCATCTCGCAGGCCCTGCGCGGCCGGCGCACGACGCACCTGAGCCCCTCGCCATGAGCCCACCTGACCTTGAACACCCGGGCCATCCGCTGCGGCCGGCCGTGGTGCTGTCCTGCGAAGGCGCCCCGGTGGGTGACCTGGCCCTGGTGCGCAACCTGGCGGCGCGCGGCGTGCCCGTCTGGGTGATCAGTGAATATGCCCAGGCGCCCACGCTGCAGTCGCGCCGCGCCGCCGGCCACCGCCTGGTGCCGCGTTTCAGCCAGGCGCCGCAGCGCCTGCTTGAGGCCTTGCGCGCGCTGCGGGACGAGCTGGGCATCGCGCCCGTGGTCTTTCCTACCGCCGATCCCGACCTGGCGGCGCTGATCCAGCTGCATGATCAGCTGGAGGGTGTCGCCATTTCGGTGGTGATCGATCCCGCCATGAGTGCGGGCTTCAGCGACAAGCAGGCCTTCGACCAGCTGGTGCGGCGACTGCAGCTGCCCGTGCCACGCACCGCCCGCCTGGGCGACGCCACGCTGCCGGCGGCAGAGCGGCCCAGCCGATATCCCTTCATGCTCAAGCCGGCCCGGCCCAATGCCTGGCACCAGGCCCGGCTGGACACGCCCCTGGGCCAGACCCTGAGCGCCAGCAAGGCCTGGCGGGTGGACGACGCAGCCGGTCTGGCCGAGATCGGTGACCTGCTGCTGGCGGCGGGCGCCGACACCCTGGTGCAGGAATACGTGCCCGGCGCGGACGAGGCCCATGTCAGCGTGCATGCCTATGTGGACCGGACCGGCCAGGTGCAGGCCCTGTGCAGCGGCCGCAAGTGGCGGATCTACCCGCCCCATGCCGGCAGCGGCTGCTTCGTGCAGGCCGTGGCCCTGCCCGAGCTGGAGGCGCTGGCTGCGGAGCTGCTGGGCCGCATCGGCTATCGTGGCGTGGCGACCATGAACTTCAAGCAACATGCATCGAGCGGCGACTGGCTGCTGCTGGAGATCAACCCCCGCATCAGCCAGTGGCATCTGCTGCCCACCCGCGCCGGTGTGGACCTGCCCTGGCTGGCCTATGCCGATGCCTGCGGCCTGGCCCCGTCCCGGCCCACCGGCTACAGCCGCACGGGCCTGTATTACCTCAACGAGGCGCAGGACTGGCAGGCCCTGCGCATCTACCGCCGCGAAGGCCTGCTGAGCCTGGGCCGCTGGGCCGCCCAGCTGCTGGGCCTGCTGCTGCGCGGCCGCCTGGTGCTGCAATGGCTGGACCTGGGCGATGCAAGGCCGGCGCTGCACACCCTGGCGCAGGCCCTGCGCCGACGCTGGCGGGCGCTGCGGCCTGACTGATCCCGTCGTGCCCGTCGACCACTTTGCCGCTGCACCCGCAGCCAGCGCCCGCCCCCCCCTGCACACCGAACTGGTTCCCTGCCCCGATCTGGCCGAACTGGCGCGGGAATGGGACGACCTGGCCGGGCGCTCCGACGGCCACTTCTTCACCAGCTGGACCTGGATGGGCAGCTGGCTCGCGACGCTCCCACCCGCACAACGCCCCTGGCTGCTGCGCACCCGCGCGGCCGACAGCTGCGACCAGACGCTGGGCCTGGCCCTGCTGGGGCGCTGCACGGTGCACCGCCATGGCTTTGTCCACAGCCGCAGCCTCTTCCTCGGTGCCACGGGTGACGAGGTGCTGGACGACATCACCATCGAATACAACCAGCCACGCCTGGACCGGCGCTGCGCCACAGCGGTGCTGCAGGCCATGCAGGACCACCTGATCCACCGCCTGGCGGATTGGGACGAGCTGGTCCTGCCCGGCCTGGATGCGTCGCCGGCCCGTCTGGACGCTCTGACACGAGGCAGCACGGGCTACCGGCTGCTGGTGGACGAAAAGCGGGCCCACCGGCTGGATCTGGACCTGGTGCGCCAGGCGGGCAGTCTCAGCCAGCACCTGGGCCAGCGGCTGCGCTACCGGCTGCGCAAGACCCGCAAGGCCTGCGAGGCCCACGGGCCGCTCAGCCTGCAGGCCGCCACCACGACCGACCAGGCCCATGACTACCTAGACCGCCTGATCACCCTGCACCAGCCCTACTGGCAGCAGCGCGGCCAGCCGGGGGCATTTGCCTCGGACTACGCCCGCGCCTTCCACCACCGCCTGGTGGGTGAAGCGCTGGCTCGCGGCCAGCTGCAGCTGCTGCACATCCATGCCGGCACGCAGACCATCGGCTACCTGTACAACTTCCTGCAGGACGGCCATGTCTACAGCTACCAGAGCGCCTTCGAGCACCAGGCCCTGCCGTCCTCGGTGACCCCGGGCCAGCTCTGCCATGCCCTGGCCATCGACGCCAGTGCCCAGGCCGGCCACCGGGTCTACGACT
Organism: Pseudomonadota bacterium; assembly: GCA_046046045.1. Lineage (GTDB taxonomy): Bacteria > Pseudomonadota > Gammaproteobacteria > Burkholderiales > Burkholderiaceae_C > Sphaerotilus. The sequence goes on from JBJOKP010000034.1 coordinate 5,191, forward strand.
TCATGGCCGGCGATCACCGCTACAAGCGCGAACTGGCCAGCCACAGCCGGCTGATGCGCTGGGTGGTGCTGCAGCGCCCGCGCCTGGACCTGAGGCTGGAGCACCAGCTGCGCCTGTTCAAGCGTCAGCTCGTGGCCCTCAGGCAGCGACGCTCGGCTCGCCCGTAGTGCTGGGCTGGCGCGGCGGGCTGGCCCGCCTGGTCAGCCCCGGGCCTGGCGCACGTACCAGCCCGTGGCCACGGCCAGGCCCTGGTGCACGTCATGGGTGGGCGCATAGCCCAGCAGGCGCGCGGCCTTGGCCACATCGGCCAGGGAATGGCGCACATCGCCGGCGCGGAAGTCGCCGTAGTCCGGTGCTGCCGCCACAAAGCCAGGCAACACGCGGCCCAGGTTGTCCACCAGGGCCTGGTGCAGCTGGTTGAGCGAGGTGCGGTCGCCCACCGCCACGTTGTAGACCTGGTTGGCCGCCGCGGCGTCCTCCACCAGGCCGGCGCGCAGGTTGGCCTGCACCGCATTGGCGACGAAGCAGAAGTCGCGCGAGGTCTCGCCATCGCCGTTGATGCGGCAGGCCTCGCCCTTGAGCAGGGTGGCGATCCAGCGCGGAATCACCGCCGCATAGGCCCCGTTGGGGTCCTGGCGCGGGCCGAAGACGTTGAAGTAGCGCAGGCCTATGCTGGAGAGGCCATAGGTGCGCCCGAACACGTCGGCATACAGCTCGTTGAGGTATTTGGTGACGGCATAGGGCGACAGCGGCCGGCCGATCACGTCCTCCACCTTGGGCAGGCTGGGCGAGTCGCCATAGGTCGAGCTCGAGGCGGCATAGACGAAGCGCTGCACGCCCGCGTCGCGGGCCGCCACCAGCATGTTGAGAAAGCCGGTGGCATTGGCCGCATGGGTGGTGAGTGGGTCGGCGATGGAGCGCGGCACGGAACCCAGCGCGGCCTGGTGCAGCACGATCTGCACATCCTGGCAGACAGCGGCACAGGTGGCCGGATCGCGGATGTCGCCCTCCACGAAGGCATGGCGGGCCCAGGCCGCCTCGCCCACCGCCGCCCGCACCTGGTCGAGGTTGTGGCGGTGGCCGGTGGCGAAGTTGTCCAGGCTGGTGACGCGCTGGCCCAGGCGCAGCAGCTGCTCCAGCAGATGGGAGCCGATGAAGCCGGCGCTGCCGGTCACCAGCCAGTGGCGCGGCTGGGCGCTGACCGCGGCATCCAGTCCGGCGGGCAGCTCGTAGCGCCCTTCTGCAGAGGCCATGGCAGTCATCGCGTGATCCTGTCGGCGTGGTGATGGATCGGGGTTGGCGGACGGGCTCAGCGGACGGGTTCAGAGGCGCCAGACGTGGTAGCCGCGCGCTTCCAGGGTGGTGCGGTCGGCCTGGGCCTTCACGTCCACATACACGCCGCCGGGGGCCAGCTTGGCCAGCAGCTGGTCGAGCGGGCGATCGACGAATTCCTGGTGCGCCACGGCGGCGACCAGGGCGTTGGCCTTGGGCAGGTGTTCCCAGGCCACCAGCTCGACGCCGTATTCATGCATGGCCTCCTCGGCCTCGGCCACCGGGTCATGCACATGCACGGTCACGCCGTAGCTCTCCAGCTCGCGGATCACGTCGATCACCTTGCTGTTGCGCAGGTCCGGGCAGTTTTCCTTGAAGGTTAGGCCCAGCACGATGACATGCGCGCCCTTGACCGGCGAGCCATGCTGGATCAGCTGCTTGACCGTCTGCTCGGCCACGTATTTGGCCATGCCGTCGTTGATGCGCCGGCCCGCCAGGATGACCTGCGGGTGGTAGCCCATGCGCTCGGCCTTGTGCGTCAGGTAGTAGGGATCGACGCCGATGCAGTGGCCGCCCACCAGGCCGGGACGGAAGGGCAGGAAGTTCCACTTGGTGCCCGCGGCCTGCAGCACCTCCAGCGTGTCGATGCCGATGCGGTGGAAGATGAGCGAGAGCTCGTTGACCAGGGCGATGTTGAGGTCGCGCTGGGTGTTCTCGATCACCTTGGCGGCCTCGGCCACCTTGATGGAGCTGGCCTTGTAGACCCCCGCGGTGATGATGCTGCCGTAGACCTCGGCCACCTTGGCCAGCGTGGCCGGGGTATCGCCCGACACCACCTTGGTGATGGTGGTCAGGGTGTGCAGCTTGTCGCCCGGGTTGATGCGTTCGGGCGAATAGCCGACGAAGAAGTCCTGCTGCCACTTCAGGCCGGATTCCTTCTCGAGGATGGGGATGCAGACCTCTTCCGTGGCGCCGGGGTAGACCGTGGATTCATAGACCACGATGGCGCCCTTCTTCAGGTGGCGGCCCACGGCGGTGCTCGATCCCACCAGGGGCGAGAAGTCGGGGTTGTGGGCCTCGTCCACCGGGGTGGGCACGGCCACGACGATGAAGTCGGCCTCGCGCAGCGCGCTGGCATCGGTTGTGGGTTCGAGCAGGCGGGCCGCCGCCAGCTGTTCGCCGCTCACCTCGCCCGTGGGGTCGACATGGCGCTTGTAGGCCTCGACCTTGGCGGTGGAGAGGTCCAGGCCTATGGTCCGGTAGTGCTTGCCGAATTCGACGGCCAGGGGCAGGCCCACATAGCCCAGGCCCACCACAGCGATGACAGTCATGTTGATCTCGGAGGTAATGCAGAGTGGAGTGGCAGGCCCTGTGCGGCGGCCCGGGGCCACGGCAGGCAGGGTGCCAGCGGCGGGCATTAGAACGCAGTCCCCTGGCGCCCAGGCAGGGGCTGGATCAGGTCGATCAAGGCGGCGCCCACCCGCGTGTGTGATCACACGGGGACATGCCACGACCCGGCCGTGCGGGCCTGTCCATCGACCGATGGGGCCGGCATGGCGCCCGCTCCGGACAGTCCGGAACGGGCCGGCAATGCGGCGACCGCGGCCGCCAGCCGCACGGCCAGGCGCTGAAGCAGGGCCTGGGTCGGTGGCACGCTGCGGCTGTTCTCGAAGCCGTGGATGCGCACGCCCAGGTGGTGCAGCACGAAGGCCGTATCCAGCAGCGGCAGCAGTGCCGGCGTGATGCCGCTGCTGCTGCAGTAGCGCTGGATCAGGCGGGCCTCGTCGGCGCTGCGGCGCTGCGGGTCCAGCAAGGCGTCTGCCGCCTCGCCAAAGCCCTGGCCGGCCATCTGGCGGTTGTAGGTCAGCAGGTAGTACAGGTCCACCAGCGGCAGCCCCGGGCAGCGGGCATGTTCCCAGTCGATGACACCGGTGAGATGGCGGCTCTTCAGGTCGTAGAGCACGTTCTCGATCTTGAAGTCGCCATGCATCCAGACAGGGCTCAGGGGCTGGGTGGGGGCCAGCGCGGTGATCGAGGGCTCCAGGGCGGCGATCAGCGGCGCCAGTTGCGGATTGCGCGCCACGGCGCTGCCCAGCCACTGGTACACCAGGGGCGCCGGGTCGGTGGGTGGCAGAGCCGCCAGCTCGGGGCTGCGGGCAGCCTGCAAGTTGATGAGGAAGTCGACACAGGCCTCGGTCACCGCGGGCAGGGCAGCCACCGCACGGTCCAGGGTCACCCCCGGCAGGCAGTTCAGCAGCAGGCAGAGCTGGCCGGCCACTTCGAGTTCACCCAGCACATGCGGCAGCAGCCGGGTCAGCGGCCCGTCCAGGCTGGCCAGACGGCCCAGGATGCCGACCTCGGCGCGACGGCGCCCCTTGCTCAGGGCATCACCGACCAGCACGGCCACCACCGGCGCCCGGCCAGGCAGGGCCAGGGTGAGGATGGTCTTGCCGCCCGCCAGCAGTTGCTGCTGCAGGATGGTGGGCTCGCACGGGCTGCCCAGGTGGCGGGCGATGGCCGTCAGCGCCTGGCTCAGCACCACCGGCCCCGCCGCCCCGCGCTGTGCGGTGCAGAGGCGGGCCGGGGCCGTCCATCTGGCCAGGATCGGCCCGTAGACCCATTCCTTGATGCGCTCGCGATGCAGTTCGCGGTTGCGGGTGGACCGGTAGCCGGCGGGCGCGATGACTTCCAGCAAGTGGCGACCGTGGGTGAGCAGCGGCCGGGTAGCGAGTGGCGTCCAGCCCTGGTCGGCCGGCAGGTGCGGCGGTGCATGGGCACGTGCGCCCACCCAGCAGAGCCAGGCGGTGGACGCCAGCCGGGCCAGGGCCTCGGCCATGCGGACCTTGAGCCGCGCCTCCCAGTCAGGCGCGCGCACCGTGGCGGGATCCGGGGCCAGCGCCAGCACGGCCAGCACGTCGACCTGACCCTCGGGGGCTCCGTCCGCAGCGGGCGGCAGGTGGGCCTGCGTGGCCTCGAAGGGCGGCACGCCCGGGTCAGCCGATGGCGTGGCAGCCGCCGCCTCATCCACCGGCCACCACTGCACGCAGGCCCCGGCACGCACCAGGCTGGCCACCGCCGAGCGATCGTCACTCAGGCAGATGACACGACGCCCGCGCAGATCCGGCAGCAGGTGCTGCCAGCCGCCACGGTGCACGAAGGCCGGCCTGGCCAGCCCGACTTCGGGCGGCCCCTCCTCGGCCAGCCCGGCAACGGCCTGCAGGTCGGTGGATGAGGCCGGCAGAACGGACGGGCTCATCGGAACACCTCGGGCAGGCTCAGCATCGCGTTGAAGTAGGAGCGGGTGGTGTAGCGCTCGACCGCCAGGCGGCGCATGTCGAAGGAGGGCAGGCTGGCCAGCGGGGTGACACCGTGTTCGTAGCTCAGGCCCAGGCGGTAGCCGCAGGCACGGGCCGCGGCCATCACCCGTTCGTCGTAGGCACCGACCTTGCCCACGGGATAGGCCACCACCGGCAGGTCGCGGCCCAGTTCACGATGAATGACGGCACGCGACTCGCGCAGTTCGTGGTCCAGGGTCGCGTCGTCGAGCTGGCTCAGCACCGGGTGGTTGATGGTGTGGGAGGCGATCTCGATGCCTGCCGCCGCCATCTCGCGCGCCTGGTCCCAATCGAAACTGGCGCGCTGCCGCGCGTGGAGTGGCAGATAGGGGGCGAGCTGGTCGTCGACCGCCGCGCAGGCGGCCTGGCGCATGAGGTCGGGCAAGGCCTTGAAGCGAGCCAGCAGGGTTTCGGCCAGGCGCAATCGATCGCAGGCCGGGGCGGGCACGGTGATCACGCCCAGGCCGTCGATGGCCGCCAGCGGACCGGCCGGCGCATGGTTGAGCAGACGCACCAGGCGGTTGAACCAGAACTCGGC
>JBJOKP010000035.1:0-10262 GCA_046046045.1 Pseudomonadota bacterium
AGTTCGCGGGCGCGGCTGCTGAGCTTCTCGATGGCCTGCCAGAGCAGGGCGATCTGGTGTTCATGGCCCGAGGCGCTGTCGATCAGCCCCTTCATGGCCTGGGCCACCGGGTCGTCGCCCTGGGTCAGGCCATAGGCCGAAAACCCCATGCGGGCGGCGGCAGCCTCGCGCTTGGCGTCGCCCTCGGCCTCGATGATGCGGGCGGGGTTGCCCACCGCCGTGGCGCCGGGCGGTACCGGCTTGGTGACCACCGCGCCCGAACCCACCCGGGCGCCGGCGCCCACGGTGAAGCCACCCAGCACGGCCGCGTTGGCGCCAACGATCACCCCGGCCTCCAGCGTGGGGTGACGCTTGGCCCCCTTGACGAGCGAGGTGCCGCCCAGGGTCACGCCCTGGTAGATGGTGCAGCCCTCACCCACCTCGGCCATCTCGCCGATCACCACGCCCATGCCGTGGTCGATGAAGACCCGCCGGCCCATGGTGGCACCCGGATGGATCTCGATGCCGGTGAGCCAGCGCGACAGGTGGGAGATGAAGCGGCCCAGCCAGCGCCAGCCACGTGTCCAGCAGCCATGCGCCAGGCGGTGCAGGGCGAGAGCATGCAGGCCGGGGTAACAGGTGATGACCTCGAAGCGGCTGCGCGCGGCGGGGTCGCGCTCCAGGATGCAATCGATGTCTTCACGCAGGCGGCTGAACATGGCGGTGCGGGGTTGAGGGTGGACGGCCCGCGCAGGCTGCTGCAGGACGGGGTGGCAGTGTAGGTGGGGCCCTACATCCTTGCAGGCGGCCCGACCGGGAGGAGTGGCGGGGGCGACGCCCGGTGACTCACTCGCGCGGCGTGGGCGAGGAATCCTGCCGGCCCACCTGCCGCGCGATGCCGCGCAGGATGTGCACCTCCTCCTCGCTGGGCCGGGCGCGCAGCAGCAGCTGGGTCAGGCGCGGCATGAGCTTGCGCGGCTTGGCCGGGTCGAGGTAGCCGATCTGCACCAGCACCTCGCGCCAATGGGCCAGAAGGCCGTGGAGGGCGTTGTGCGGCGCACGCGTGGTGACGGGCGTGCGGTCTTCCACCTCGAAGCTGCCCAGGGCCTGGCGCCAGTCATAGGCGATGAGCTGCACGGCCTGAGCCAGGTTGAGCGAGCCATAGCCCGGCGCAGTGGGGATGGAGAGGCAGTGCTGGCAGCGCCAGACCTCCTCGTTGCTCATGCCGTAGCGCTCGCTGCCGAAGACGAAGGCAATGCGTTCGCCGCGCGCGGCCTGGCGCTGCAGGACCGGCATCACGGCGCGCGGTGCGGTGGTGGGCGGGCCGAAGTCGCGCGGCGTCATGGCCGTGGCACAGGCGATGTGCACGCCCGCCAGCGCCTCGTCCAGGCTGGCGACGATGCGGGCGCGGGTCAGCACGTCGGCCGCGCCGCTGGCCATGGCCACGGTTTCCTCCTGCGACAGCACGTCGGCAAAACGCGGCGCCACCAGCACCAGTTCGCCAAAACCCATGACCTTGATGGCCCGGGCCGCCGCGCCGACGTTGCCGGCATGGCTGGTGTTGATCAGGATGAAGCGGGTCGGATCACTCATGCGGCAGGGGCGAGACGAACTGGCGGGCAGGGCAGACGCCTGGGCCCGGTAAAATGCCGGCCGATCATAGGTGGCGCCCCCGGGCCGCCACCCCGCTCTTTCTCCACCGTCGCTCACCGTCACCCTTTGCAGACTCCGGCCACGAACCGGCGTCGGCGCCATCTACGCCACATCCATCTGCCATGTCGCAAGCCAGCCTGCACCCCATGCTCAACATCGCCATCAAGGCCGCCCGCGCGGCCGGATCGGTGATCAACCGCGCCAGCTTAGATCTGGACCGCCTGACGGTGAGCACCAAGAGCCCCAACGACTACGTCACCGAGGTGGATGCCGCGGCCGAGCAGGTCATCATCGACACGCTGCTGCAGGCCTATCCGGGCCACGCCATCCTGGCCGAGGAATCGGGCCGCGAGCATGGCGCCAAGCACAGCGACTACCTGTGGATCATCGATCCGCTGGACGGCACGACCAACTTCATCCACGGCCTGCCGCAGTACGCGGTCTCCATCGCCCTGGCCTTCCGCGGCAAGGTGGAGCAGGCGGTGGTGTACGACCCCAACCGCAACGACCTCTTCTACGCCACCAAGGGTCGCGGCGCCTTCCTGAACGACAAGCGCCTGCGCGTCTCGCGCCGCATCCGCATGCAGGAGGCCCTGATCGGCACCGGCTTCCCCTTCCGCAAGGGCGACAACTTCAAGCGCTACATGAAGATGTTCGAGGAGGTCATGCAGAACTGCGCCGGCCTGCGCCGCCCGGGCGCCGCGGCCCTGGACCTCTGCTACGTGGCGGCCGGCTGGTACGACGGCTTCTTCGAGACCGGCCTCAACCCCTGGGACGTGGCGGCTGGCTCCCTCATCATCACTGAGGCCGGCGGCCTGATCGGCAACTTCACCGGCGAGGCGGACTTCCTCTACCAGCGCGAATGTGTGGCGGCCAACCCGCGCATCTACGCCCAGATGGTGAAGATCCTCGCACCCTACAGCCGCGCCATCCAGGCCGATGAGCCGGCCGTTGCCGAGGCCGGCACCGAATCTGCCGACAGCCCCGAAGCCGCCATGGCCGGCGACAGCGACGCCACGGCCACCGAGACCGCGCCGGCCCAGCCGGAGAAGCCCAAGGCCCGCCGCATCCGCAAGGCCGATCTGGTGGATGCGGCCGGCCCGGCCGCCGCCCCGGGCGGCACCGAAGACGCCCCGTTCTGAGCGTCAGCCTGGCGGGAGGCGGCGCCGACTTTCCGGCGTGACAGCCGCCGCGGCGCCATCGTCGTACCCTTGCCGGCATGACGACGACGCCCCGCTTCGAACCCGGCCACCAGCCCCCCGAGACGCCCAGCGACGAGGCCTGGTGCTTCGTCTTCCTGGGCCGCGAACTCTGCCTGCTGGAGGGGAGCGCGGGCTCGGCCCCGGCCGCGCCGCCGCTCTCACCCGTCGATCGCGCCCTGCTCGGCCGCCTGGACGAGACCTTGGCCGCGGCAGCGCGGGCGGACGCCGCGGCCCGTGCCGAGCGCCACTTCCTCGGCCGGCTGGATGGCCGCGACGCCTGGGCCTACGCCCTGCCCGGCCAGCCCTGCGCGGAGGGCGGTCCGTCCGGGTCGGCGCCCGCGACATCTCCCCTGCCCCTTCCGGCAGCCCTGCAGGCGGCGCCCTGGACGCCCCGTCCGCTGCGCGCCGCCATGCTGGCCCTGGATAGCCAGGATGCCCGCCTCGCCGGCCTGGCCGGCCGGGCCGCCCAGATCCTGGAATGGGACCGCAGCCATCGCCACTGCGGCGCCTGCGGCACCCTCACCGAGCGCCACCCTGGCGAACGCAGCCGCGTCTGCCCGGCCTGCGGCCTGACCGCCTATCCCCGCCTCAGCCCGGCCATGATGGCCCTGGTCTGGCGGCCGGGGGAGCTGCTGCTGGCGCGCTCGCCCCACTACACGCCGGGCATGTACAGCGCCCTGGCGGGCTTTGTCGAGCCAGGCGAATCCATCGAGGACTGCCTGCACCGCGAGGTGGCCGAGGAGGTCGCCGTGCGGGTCGAGGCCCCGGTCTACTACGGCAGCCAGAGCTGGCCCTTCCCGCACAGCCTGATGGTGGCCTACATCGCCCGCTGGGCCGGCGGCGAGATCGTGCCGCAGGACAACGAGATCGAGGACGCCCGCTGGTTCCCCATCGACGCCCTGCCGGCCATCCCGCCGCGCTTCTCCATCGCCGGCCACCTCATCCGCGACAGCCTGGCCCGCATGCAGCAGGGGCTGGCGCCGGACGGCCGCTGAGACAGGCCGTCCTGATACAACTCGGTAAAACTTGCGGCTGAGGGTGGCACCCATAATCGCCCACCCCCTGTTCATGGGTCCTCCATGCCGCACGATCTCCATCTCGACCTGCTGCGCCGCATGCCGCTGTTCCACGGCATTCGCGACGACATCCTGGCCCTCCTCCTCGAAGCCACGCCGGTGGTGGAGAAGGCCGCCGGCGAGCGCTTCTTCCAGCAGGGCGAAGATGCCCTCTACATGTATGTGCTGGAGAGCGGCCAGGTCAGCGTGAGCAAGGAATGGCAGGGCAAGGACCACGAGTTGGCGACCCTGGGCCCGGGCGAATGCTTCGGCGAGGTCGCGCTGATCGACCTCTACCCGCGCAGCGCCAGCGTCAGCGCCCTCACCCCCTGCCGCGCCATCGAGATCTCCTCGGTCCACCTCTACCGGGTGCACGAGGCCGATGTGGAGCAGTTCATCGTCATCCAGGCCAACATCGCGCGCGAGCTCTGTCGCCGCCTGCGCCTGGCCGATGACCGCCAGCTGCCCGCCCTCGCCGGCCAGACCGGCACCACCACCGAACTGGCCTGGCCGGCGCTGCTGACGGTCTGAGGGGCGCCCAGCCGCGGCGGGCCGGGGCGGCCCCTTCAGCCCATCAAGGCTGAAGTACCCACTTCCGGCCCTCGAACTACATGTGGATGCCGCTGCCAAAGGCCAGGTGGCGGTTGGCGTTGAGGCGCGTGATGTCGAAGGTCTAGGGATCGCTGAACCTGGCCGGATCGCGGTTGGCCGCGCCGATGGCGATGGTGATACTGATGGAGGTGTCTGCGGCAATCGCCATGCCGGCGATCTTGGTGGCCTCGGCACTCATGCGGTTGCCCAGCTGGTTGGAGCGCTCGTAGCGCAGGATCTCCTCCACCGCCCCGCGCGTCAGCACATCCCGTTCGGGATCGCCTGGCTCGGCACGGCGGCGCGCCACCAGGTCCTCCATCTCGCTCCGCGTCGCCTTGGCCGCCATGGCATCCATCAGGCGGTCGGCCAGGGCGATCAGGCCGGGATCCATGCCGACGATGGCCTTGGGCGTCAGCGCCTCGGCGATGAGGCGGCGCACCCGGGTGTGGCGCGGCGGATCGTTGAACACCAGGCTGGTGGTGTGGTGCTCGTAGAGCGGCGTGCCCACGCCGAATTTCGGGCCGAAGTCGGGCTGCTTGTCCGCCGTGAAAAGGCGCGGGGTTCTTGTAGACCACAGCGCAGTCTTCATGGCGGGTGAGGAAGACACCGCCGGTGGACAGGCGACAACAGCGTTCGTCGCTGCAGCAGTAGCCTCAGGCGTGGCGGCCGGCAGCGGCCTGGCGGGATGGTCGACAGGCAGGGCGGCAGTGTGACCTTCCGCCGGACCGCATCCACTTTGGGTCGGGCTGATTGGGGTTGGCGCAGCGGTCACCGCGGCAACAAGAGACCCCGCACCCTGGGCCTCTGCGCGACCCGCAGTGCAAGAATTGCGCAGGCTCGGCTCGCCCAGCGGCGAGCCGCCCCCTGATCACAGAAAACGCGCCCAAGCGCCACCGAGCCGGCACCGTGCACGACCCCATCGCCCAGTTGCAGGCCACCATTGCCGCCCTGCAGGCCCAGCGTTCCCTGCTGGGCGACCTCACCGTGGACACGGCCGTGGCCGCCCTGCGCGAGAAGATCGCCCAGCTGGAGACCGACCGCGCCGGCCAGCAACTCGGCCTGGTCAGCGTGATGTTTGCGGACGTGGTGGGCTCCACCGACCTGAGCCGCCACCTCGACCCCGAGGCCGTGAGCAGCGTGGTGGATGGCGCCCTGGCCCGCTTCACCGACATCGTGCTGGCCCATGACGGCAAGGTGCTGCAATACGCCGGCGACAACCTGCTGGCCGTCTTCGGCATGCCGCTGGCGCGCGAGGACGATGCCGAACGCGCCGTGCGTGCCGGCCTGGCCATCACCGCCCTGGGTCGCGCCCTGGGCGAGGAGGTGCTGGCCCGCCATGGCCGCAGCGGCTTCAATGTGCGGGTGGGCATTCACAGCGGCGACGTGCTGCTGGGCGGCGGCGTGGACGGCGCCAACAGCGTGCGCGGCCTCACCCCCAACATCGCCGCCCGCATGGAGCAGACCGCCCCGGCCGGCGGCCTGCGCATCAGCCAGGACTGCTACCGCCTGGTGCGCGGCCGTTTCGACCTGCGCGCCCAGCCGCCCATCCAGGTCAAGGGCGTGGACCAGCCCATGGCCACCTATCTGGTGCTGGGCGAACTGCGCCCCACCGAACGCCTGCCCCGCCGCGGCGTGGAGGGTGTGGCCACCCGACTGGTGGGCCGGCAGACCGAGCTGACGCAGCTGATGGCCAGCCTGCAGGCCGTGGCCCAGCCGGATGATGGTGTCGGTGGAACCTTTCCCGTCACCGAGCGAACTGCACAGCCCGGCGACGCGAGCACGGATGCCACCCCCTCAGCCGCCCTGCACAGCCTCTGGGTGGTGGGCGAGGCCGGCCTGGGCAAATCCCGGCTGATCGGCGAGTTCCGCCGCCAGGTCGAGGACCGCGTCATCCCCGTGCCGCGCTGGCTGCCGGCCAGCGCCAGCGAGCCAGGCCGCCACCAGCCCTATGCACTGATGCGCAGCGTCGCCGCCCGCGGCGCCGGCCTGCTGGACGGCGATGGCGGCGAGGCCGCCCGCCACAAGTGGCTGCAGATCGCCACCCCGGCCCTGGGCGAGGCTGCGGCCGCCGTGCTGGGCCAGCTGCTGGGCCTGGACTTCGCCGATCACCCCGAGGTGCGGGGCCTGGTGGGTGAACCCCGCCAGCTGCGTGACCGCGCCTTCTTCCATGCCACGCAGTTGCTGCGCGCCTGGAGCCAGCCCGGCCTGCCCCTGGTCCTCATCCTGGATGACCTGCATTGGGCCGACGACGGCAGCCTGGACTTCCTCGAACACCTGCACCAGCAGCATGCCGACCTGCCCCTGCTGCTGATCGGGCTGACCCGGCCGGACCTGTTCGAACGCCGCCCCGGCCTCAAGGCCCTGTTCGATCCACCCGCCGACAACCCCGCTGGCACGGCCGCCATCGAACGCCTGGACCTGGCCCCGCTCAGCGCCGATTCCGCGCGGGAACTGCTGGGCCAGCTGCTCCAGCACCTGGCCAGCCCGGCGCCTGACCTGGAGGCCCTGCTGCTTCGCCATGCCGAAGGCAGCCCCTTCCATCTGGAGGAACTCGTCAACCTGCTGCTGGACCGTGGCGTGATCAGCTGTGGCACGGGCACAGGCACAAGCACAGACGTGTCATCGCAGCCGTCGCTGCCGCAGCCGCAATGGGAATTCCATGCCGACAGGCTGCAGGCCATCGAGGTGCCGCCCACCCTGGCCGGCGTGCTGCGCGCCCGCCTGGACGCCCTGCCCCAGGAAGAACGCCGCCTGGCCCAGCTCGCCTCGGTCATCGGCTTCCGCTTCTGGGACGCCAGCCTCGCCGCCCTGGACGCCCCCGCCCTCACCCACCTCGACGGCCTGATCGCCCGCGACCTGGCCCATCCCCACGACCCCGCCAGCCTGGACGGCCTGCGCGAATACGAATTCAAGCACCAGAGCCTGCACGAAGTGGCCTATGCCAGCGTCCTGCGCCGCGTGCGCCGCGACCTCCACGCCCGCGTCGCCGAATGGCTACTCACCCTTCCCGGCCAGGCACCACTGGAACTGGTCGCCGAACATTTTGAACAAGGCGGCAGGAACGAGGAGGCGCTGGAGTATTGGCATAGGGCGGCAGAGGCTGCACTAAACGGCTTTGCGAATATGCAAGCACTGTTTAGTGCGGAGCGCGGAATTAGAATTGTTCTGGACGAGTCCAACGAAATCAAACTAGCATTGCTACTCATTCAATCAAAAGCACTGGAACACCTAAACCGACCTGAAGAACGACTTGAAGTCATAACAAAACTTGAAGATATCTCAAAGAGGACCGCAAATATCGAATTTATAATACAAACCATAATATCACGATCCAGATATTACTCTGATACTGGCGATGAGACCCGCGCACTCGAAGAGGCGAACCTCGCACTCAGCTACCTGAAAGATAGTTCTTCCTCACTGCTCGCCGATGCACTGGCAAGAGCCGCCCAGTGCCATATTCGCCTAGGCAGATCGAAAGACGCCCTTGAACTTGCAAATCACTCTCTAAAGGCGGCTAGAGAACACAGTGGCAACCGAGCCATAGGCATGATATTAAATGACCTAGGAATCATTCACGACATCCAAGGCAATCATCTCGTAGCCCTCGAATATTATCAAGAGGCACTCGATTTTCACACTCAATCCAAAAACCACTCCAATGCAGCAGGCACGCTTACCAACATAGGTTTTTCAGCAATGATGCTGGGCGATTTTAAACGTGCGAAGCTGGCATTCTCCCAAGCAGTCGATTCCTTTCGGAACATCGGAAACCACGTAAACGAGTGCGTTACCAATTTAAATCTCGCAATCGCAGAATTGAGTCTTGGCAACGCCAAAGGAGCCAAGAGCCTAGCTCTGAGTCTGGCAAGAAAATTTGAGCTCGCAAATTCTCGGCATTGGCATGCATACGCGCTAAGAACTGCGGGCATTGCAGCAATAGAAGAATCACTTCACAGCGAAGGAATTCATTACCTAGAGAGTGCCACCAAACTCTTCCAAGAACTCCAAATCCCACATCTTCAATATGAAGCAGTTGCCGCCAAGGCAATCGCCTTGGTCAGAAGTGGAATGCTTGAAGACGCCAGTCACCTGCTGACCGATATAATCAATCAATCCAAGGATGGCCTATCTATTGCAGATATGGAAGAGCCACTGCGCTTCCATTGGCACCTGATCGAAATCTCCCGCACCCTGGGTGATCATGAAAATGAACGGGATTCGATAATCAATGCAAATCTTGAACTTACCAAGAGAGCATCTAGCATTCCCGACAAGGAAAGACGAGAACTCTTCCTAAAGAGCACTCGTCATAACCTGCTGATCGCAGAAGCTGCAGAAAGCGTTAGTTATTTATAATTCTCGGATCCACCAACCCAAACGAGAACTCATACTTCCTGTCGTTACCCACCTTGACCTCCCGCACGCGCTGGACGAGGACGAAGAACTCCCAGGTGGTGTCGACTTCTTCGGCGTCCTTGATGTCGATGCTGTTCTTGCGGCAGACGAATTCGCCGAAGGGGGTTTTCTTACTGGAGGCACCGCCGTTGGTGGCGGTGGGTTGGGAGACCAGGCCCTGGGCGCGGTATTCATAACCGTCGGGGCCGAAGACGCTGATGCGGACTTCATCGTTCTTGCCGCGGGCGCGGCTGATGACGAGATTGCCCTTGGCGTCGACGCTGAGAAGTCGACCGCCGTCCTTGACGGCATAGCGGGCGTCAACGCCTTCGCCGGTGAAGCTCGAGGTCATCACGGGCAGGTTGCCGCCCCCCGCCTGGTCGGGCTGATAGGGCTTGAAGGACTTGATCGTCAGTTCGATGGTGGGCGTGGGCATGGTCTGGACTCCCGTTGACTGGATGGTCGCTGGCGCCCGGCTGGGCCAGGGCACCGGAATGGCAAAGCGGCGCGAGGTTACGCCAGAACTGAAGAAATCGAGACAGGCTCGTGGGGCCTCGCGTCCACAGCTTCATGGATGCGGGACAGTTTGTCGAGACGGGTGGCACCAGCCGTCCCTATCCCCGTTTCTAGGGCCCGGCCTTACACGCTCGAGGGCTGCGCCGCGTCGCCTGGGCGTCGGACCATGCCTGGCACCCTGTGCCAGACTGGGTCGATGTCCACCCGCCCCGTCGCCCCCGTGGCTTCTGCAGCCGAGGCATCTGCCACTCAGGTGATGGTGACGCCGTCAGGCAGTGGCCTCACGCCCCAGGCCTTCCTGATGCTGCTGGTGCTGGCCTGCATGTTCGGCGCCAACCATGTGGCGGCCCGGCTGGCGCTGGACCACGGGGTGAACGTGCCCACCGCCGTGGCCGTGCGCTCGCTGGCCACCGCGCTGGTGGTGGGCGGCCTGGTGCTGGTGATGAAGCTGCGCTGGCGACTGGCGCCCGCCCAGCGGCCGGCCATGGCCCTGGTGTCCTTGCTGGTCGCCGTACAGAGCGCCTGCCTCTATTCGGCGGTGGCGCGCATCCCCGTGGGCCTGGCCCTGCTGGCCTTCAACACCTATCCGCTCTGGACGGCCGGTGCGGCCTGGGCCATCTATGGCCATCGGCCGGAGCGCCGGGTGCTGTTGGCCATGCCGCTGATCCTGGCCGGGCTGGCGCTGGCCCTGGACGTGTCGGGCGCCACCGCCGGCCTGGGTGCCGCCGCGCAATGGGAGCGCATCGGCACCGGCGTTCTGCTGGCCCTCGCGGCCGGCGCCGCCTTCGGCCTGGTGCTGGCGGTGACCCAGCACCGCCTGGCTGGGCTGGACGGCCGGGTGCGCACAGCCCTGACCATGAGCCTGGTG